>JANXSS010000010.1 GCA_025356535.1 Herminiimonas sp. | reverse complement strand
GCCATGACTTCACCTTCGGGATAGAAGCGCTTGTACTCCTTGCGCGTCTCGATGCCGGCGATGCCGAGCTTGACAATTTTGTCGGCCGTATCCTGTTCAACCTGCCGCTTGAGATAGACGAAGTTGCGATCCGAATCGAGTTTTTTGCCCAACTCGGCGTCCGTCATGCCGAGCAATTGCGCTAATTGACGCAGCTTGTCTTTCGGTGCTTCCTGCACGTCGTCCGGAATCGCCCAGATCGCCTTGACCGGCACCGACGAGGCCAGCACTTCGCCATTGCGGTCGGTGATCTTGCCGCGCGTGGCCGGCAACTCCAGCGTGCGGGCATAGCGCGAGGCGCCCTGCTTCTGCAGGAAATCGGTGGAGATGCCCTGCAGCCAGATGGCGCGCCCGGCGAGAGCCGCAAATGCGAGAAACAGCGCAAACAGCACCAGCCGGCTGCGCCAGACCGGCAGCTTGACGGCCAGCATCGGGTTGCTTGCAAACGGCGTGCCGCGCCCGGCGGCGGTGCGACCGGTACGGGTGGCGCCGCTGCTGCGGCCGTTCTGGGCGTGGCGGCTCATCTTGCCTCCCCGGCGGCTGTGGCGGCAGTGGCGGCTGCAGTCGATGCCGCAGGCGTGGTGGACGCGGCAGGTGCGCCGGCAGCGGCCGGACCGGCCACCAGATACTGCGTGCGGGCAGCGGTCACCGGCAGCATGTGCAGTTCATGCCGCGCGCTGGCCTCGATGCGGGCATGCTTGCCCAGGGTCGACTGATCCAGCTGCAGCTGCGCCCATTCGATGTCGAGCTGGCGGGCGGCCGCCTGGGCCCGCTCCAGCGCAATGAACAGGCTGCGCGCGTGATACTGCGCATTGACCTGCGACAGGGCGCACAGCACCAGCAGCACGGTGACAACCAGGTTCAGGCGGCCGTTCACGATTGCGCTCCCGCTGCCCGGCGGGTCCGGGCAGCAGCCGGCGCCGCCGTGGCGGCATTGGCCAGGCGCTGCGCCACCCGCATGACGGCGGAGCGCGCGCGCGGATTGGCTGTCACTTCGGCCTCGGACGGCTTGACGCGGGCAATCAGGCGCAGTTCGGGCTGCGGCAGGTCGATGGCGCGGATCGGCAGGCGCCGGTCCGGCTGCGGCAGCGTCGCCTTCGAGGCCATGAACTGCTTGACGATGCGGTCTTCCAGGGAATGAAAGCTGATCACCACCAGCCGCGCGTCGGGCGCCAGGCGGGCGTAGGCCGCATGCAGGCCTACTTCGAGTTCTTCAAGCTCTTGATTGATGAAAATCCGGATAGCCTGAAAGGTACGAGTGGCCGGATCCTTGCCTTTCTCGCGTGTTTTGACAGTACGTGCCACGATCTCGGCAAGCTGTCGTGTGCTTGAAATTGGCTCGATTGTCCGGCGAGCAGCAATCGCCTTTGCAATCTGAAAAGCAAACCGTTCTTCCCCATATTGCCTGATCACTTTCTCGATGTTCTGTTCTGTTTCGGTTGCCAGCCAGTCGGCGGCCGACTGGCCGCGCGTGGTGTCCATGCGCATGTCGAGCGGCCCGTCCTGGCGAAAGGAAAAGCCGCGCGCCGCATCGTCGACCTGCGGCGACGAAATGCCCAGGTCGAGCAGCACGCCGTCGACCCGGTCGATGCCGCGCGCCGCCAGCGCCGCCTCGACGGTTGCAAAGCTGTCGTGCACGATTTCAAAACGGGGGTCGGCGATGTCGGTGGCATTGGCGATTGCCTGCGGGTCCTTGTCGAAGGCCAGCAGGCGTGCCGCCGCGCCCAGGCGCCGCAGCAATGCGCGGCTGTGGCCGCCACGGCCGAAGGTGCCGTCGACATACACGCCATCGGCACGCGCGCCGGCGCAATCGAGGGCACCGATGGCTTCATCGAGCAAGACGGTGCGGTGCGAAAACTCCGGCACCGATGGCAAATTCATCACGGCTGATCAGAAGGAAAAGTTGGCAAGGACGTCGGGCATGCCGGATGCGATGGCATCGGACTCGCTCTCGGCCAGTTTTGCGGCATCCCAGATCTCGAAATGGCTGCCCATGCCAAGCAGCATGACGTCGCGCGACAGGCCGACGGCAGCGCGCAGCTCCGGCGCAATCAGGATGCGGCCGGCGCCGTCCATCTCGACGTCGGAAGCGTTGCCCAGAAAAATGCGCTGCCAGGAACGGGCCGACATCGGCCAGGCCGCGATCTGCTCGCGATGCGCTTCCCAGGTCGGACGCGGAAAAAACAGCAGGCAGCCGTGCGGATGGCGGGTCAGCGTGACGCGCCCCTCGCATTGCACGGCGAGCGCGTCACGATGCCGGGCCGGAATCGACATCCGCCCTTTTGCATCGAGATTTAATGCTGACGCGCCCTGGAACACCTTGACTCTCCACACCTGGACTTGCACTCTGTTTCGGTACCGCCTGCGGTCGCATCGCTGCTGGAGGCGGCTTTGCCGGATGCGGCTGCAACGGTTTCATGTGAGCGATCGGTTGCATGTCGCCGCCGCAGGATCGTATTTTTTCCCACTTCGCGACACTTTTTCACACCGCTGCCCACTTTAAAGGGTGGCCTATTTGCGGTCAAGTAATATTCAGGACTGAAAACGTGCGTTTTATCAATAAAGTCAAGGACTTAGCGTACATCGTTGACATGAGATCGAAAGCACAATTCCTTGCTTAATTATGGAGTTACTGATGAAAGTGAAGGTGCCTTCTCAGTTGTACACATGTGTTTCCTGTTGAGACTATTTTCTTGGAAGAATTTATTTTTGCATTGCCGCGTGTGCGTCGACCAGGCCCGCCTCGGCAGTCACTGCTTTTTGCAAACCAAAAAACACCCGGGGCACCTCAACGGTGGCCCGGGCGCATGCCGCCGGAATAGCGCGCAGGAAGCGAGCAGGAAGCGAGCAAGAAGCGCGCAGGGAGCGTTCAGCCGAGCGGCGCCGACTCCACGGTTTCCGGTGTGCTGACGTTGATGCGGTCGGTTTCCTGCGGCGGATCGGTTTCCGGCGTCGACGCGATCACCTTGTCGACTTCGCTTAAGAAACTGTCGTTGCGAACGCTGAAGGCGCCGCCGTTGCCGTCCTCATGATTGCCGCCGCAACCGGCGGCGCCCAGAAGCAGTGCTGCGGCCAGGGCCACCGGCCGCAGCCAGAGTTTTGCATGCATGCTGTTCTCCTTCGATGTTATTGGTTGCCGGGAAGCGGCGTGTTCAGGTACGGGAAGGCGGGCTTGAAATCGCTCGGCAGCTTGCGTACGCCGTCGGTGAATTTCAGGCCGCCGGCAGGCGCATCGGCCGGCTTGCATCCGACGCCCAGCGCGTCACTCTCACCGGTTGCAACGCACAGCACGCCCATGGCAACCCGCAGCGACACGTCTACGATATCGTCAGCCGGCCGACGGCCATTCGGAAAGCCGGCCGGGTCGCCGCCGGCCACGCCCAGTACATTCTGGCTGGCCAGCGGTGTCGGCGTCGTGTCGGTGTTAAGACGCAGCATTTCGGAGGCAACCACGTTCTTCGGCTGGTTCTTGCCTGGCAGGCCTTTGAGGAACACGGTGACCAGGTCGGTGCGCGGAAAGTTGGTCGGCGCCCTGGCAGACGGATAGAGCTTTTCGATGAACGCCGGCAGCGCCGGATTGGTCACGTAGTCAATGAACTGTGCGTCGTTGCGTGGCTTGGACGTGTTGAACTTGTCCTTGTCGTCCATGCCGATGATGACTTCATTTACCAGCGGCATGCCAACACGGGAGACCTGCGCCCATGGACCGCCTTCCCTGCTGGCGTTGTTGATGCCCGTTCCCGGATTCGGATTGATCAGGCGGCCCTGGCGCACGCTGGCAGTGGTCCAGGCGCCGATGACCGGGTCGCCGTTGTTAGCGACGCAGGCAATCGGCAGTTCCATGGCGATCGAGCTGATGTTCTTGCCTTCGAGATTGTTGGCATTGCCGCCGGCTTCGGCGCCGAGCGGGTCGAGATTGATCAGGTCGAAGATCTTGCCGACGGCAATGAAGAACGGCTCCTTGCGCTGGCCGACGAAGACGCGCGCCTTGGTGTCGCAGCCCGGCAGGGCGACGTCATAGACATGCTTGCTGGCGTAGGTTTCATAACCGCTTGCGCCGCCAAAGCTCTTGTCGCCGATATTGTCGACCGGCTTGTCGAAATCCTTGCCGCCGGCCGGATTGTCCAGGCGCGTGCCGCTGCTGGCGCGGCGCTCGCCCCTGACCATGTCGATGGTGTAGGTCTCGCGCACGTTCAGCGCGCGGTCGTTGACGGTCTTGATCACGTCCGAATTGATCAGCGGAATCAGGGTCTGCTTGCCGTTGATGTTGAGTGCGGTTTTTTTCGAGGTGTTCTTGAAACGGAACTGGAAGGTGAGGTCTTCCTTCGCGTCGCCATTGTTGTCGAAATGAATTTCGTACAGCGCGTTCTGGTCGAACTGATAAAAATTCGGTCCGCCTTGCGGGTCCTGGAACGGCATGTAGTCGGCAATCACGGTGACGAAACCTTCGCGTCCCGGTGCATAGCTGCGAAACAGGTACAGGTCGGTGCCGTCGACTTTCGGCGTACCTGTCAAAAACGGCGCTTCCCGATGGCTCGACGCCATCGATGATGCCGACATCAGGGTCAGGGCTGCGCCTGCAATGAGCGTGAGCGCAAGTTTTCCGGCGCGTTGAGGTGTCTTCATGATTTGTGATTTCCAGTGGTTTGAACAGCGATCGATGCCCAGGTGCCCGAACGCTCTGCATGCCGGGCAAAATGAATTTCAAAAAGGCTAGACAAACATACAACTTCTAATTTTCCGGAAGTGACTTCACAAATTTTTATTCGCATGCGTGTGTGCGCAGCCGCACTTGCGAAAAAGCACATTAAAGACGCGCAATGGGCAGAAAGCCGACCAGAGGGGGCCGACCAGGAGAAAACCGGGGGTGAAGGCGCGCGCCCGGACCATCCGGCGCCGTGGCATGCAGACCGCCGGCCGAAGGCATGTTCGCCGGCCGGTGCTGCGATGCAGGCAGCCCGCAGGGGCCGCCTGCACGCTTCAGATGGAGGACATGTCGTCCGAACTGCCGAGGTCGTCGCTGCTGCCGAAATCATCGGCGCTGGCGACGTCATCGATGCTGTTGTCGGCAAGCTGGGTGCGCTCGCTGGCGCCAGCCGATTCGGTGTCGGCACCATAGAAATTGTTGACGGTGGTGTTTTCAACCGGCAGCGCGGAATTGTTCTGCCCCATCAGGCCGCTGGCGCCGCCGTGATGGCCCATCATGTTCTCGATACCCTGGAACAGGAAGGCGCCACCGGCCACGCCGGCTGCCGTCGCCGCCATGGTGCCCAGAAAGCCGCCACCGCCGCCGCCGAACAGACCCGGACGCTGCGGCGCAGGTGCGTACTGCTGCGCCTGCGGCGGCAGGTACTGCGGCGCAGCCGCGCTCTCGTAGCGCTGCGGTTGCGGGCCGCGCGCACCGAAGGCGGTGGCGCCCCGGCCCGTTTCGGCTGCGCTGTTTCCCCAGGCATTCGCCGGATCGAGAAAGCCGCCGCCGGTGCTGGTGCCGGCAGCGCCACGGGCGCTCTCGCGCTCGGCCTGCAACTGGGCCTGCAGCTGCGCGATCTGGTTACGGGCGTTGGCCACGGCCTGATCCTGCAGCATCGAGCGCTGCACCAGCAGGTAACCGGCGTCGGGCTGCTGTGCAAAAGCCGCGGCAATCATGCTGGCTGCCTGCGCATCCTTCTGTACTCCCTGCACCTGCGTCAACTGCGCGAGAAAGTCGCGCAAGGCCTGGGATTCCTGTGGCGTCATCATGGCAAGTTCCTTCGAAAAAAGCGGTCGGTTACGAATTGCATGCAGCGTCGGCTGCAGACTTGATTTTGGGGCAGGTCGAACGATTCCAAGACACGCCGCATCAAAAGAGTCGGCCTGGCGCAAAAATTCTTGTTGTGCACAGGCATCTTGAAGTGCTTTGCGGTCTGGCCGAGGATACGGCAGCAGATTTTTCGACGACGCCATTTTTGAAGGAAACCAGATGACCAACAAGAAGCCAGCAATGGTGCCGGTGCCAGGCAGCGAGCGGAGCGTACCCATGCACGCAAACCGGGTCGGCGACGCCGCACCCGACCTGGTGGTTGCCGTCACGCTGATGCTGCGCCGCCGCGCCGATGCGCCCGGCACGCTGCAGGCGCACCTGGCACAGGCCGCCGACGGCATCGGGACACACCTGGAGCCGGCGCAATTTGCCGAGCGCTTCGGCGCAGCGACCGCCGACATCGATGCGGTCGAAACCTTTGCCAGGACGGCCGGCCTTGCCATCATCGAAAGCCGGCCGGCGCAGCGGCGCATTGTCGTCAGCGGCACGGTCGCCGCGCTAGGCAGCGCCTTCGGCGTCCACCTGCAGGACTATGCAAGCGAAGACGGCGTACCGTTTCGCTGTCGCAGCGGCGCGGTGCATGTACCCGACGCGCTTGCCGGCATCGTCGAAGGCGTCTTCGGCCTGGACGACCGGCCGCAGGCACGGCCGCATTTCCGGCTGCAGCCGCCCACCGCGCCGGGACTGCTGGCGCATGCCGCAAGCGTGTCGTACACGCCGCCGCAACTGGCTGCGGCCTACGCCTTCCCGACTGCGGGCAATGGACACGGCCAGTGCATTGCGATCATCGAACTGGGCGGCGGCTACAAGGTGGCCGAATTGAAACACTATTTTTCGACGCTGGGCATCGCGCCGCCGAAGGTGACCAGCCACGCGGTCGGCGGCGCCCGCAACCGTCCCACAGGCGACGCCTCCGGCGCCGACGGCGAAGTCCTGCTCGATATCGAGGTCGCCGGCGCCATCGCACCCGGCGCGCGCATCGCGGTGTATTTTGCGCCGAACACGGATGCCGGCTTTCTCGATGCGATCTCGACGGCGATCCACGATCCGGTGGCGCGGCCGTCGGTGGTCTCGATCAGCTGGGCCGGGCCGGAAGCCTCCTGGACCGCGCAGGCAATGCAGGCAATGGATGCGGTGTTCCAGGATGCGGCGGCGCTGGGCTGTTGACGATTGCCTAGAACTGATCCACTTAAAGCAATAAATTTCATCTAAATTTGACCCACGTGATTGAATCACCTGCTTAATGTTTGAGCAGGGAGACAGGGAGTGATCACAGTGGGCATGTTAGCCAAGATCAGG
>JANXSS010000007.1 GCA_025356535.1 Herminiimonas sp. | reverse complement strand
AGGCCGCGATGCAGCAGGAAGAACACGGCTGCAACGAAAGTGATCGCCGAGATCACGTTGAAGATCAATGCATGCCGCATGAACGGAATGTCTTTTCTGATACGGAAAAATTCCATTTCTTGTCCTTGGTGCCGAAGCGGTGCGTGCCGCGTGTCGGATGTTACATGGCGCCTGTTGCGGCGACCGGCAGGCTGGCGCAAAGACGCCCGTGCCCGCCGCTTTTTACTAGACCTTGCCCGGCGCCGGTTGCGCCGCCGGTTTCCAGATCTGGCCGATCGACAGGCCGGTCAGTTTCTTCTTGCGGCCGTACCAGAGGTTGGCAATGCCGCGCGAGAAGAATACCGACGAGAAGATCGAGGTAAGGATGCCCAGGCAATGCACCACCGCAAAGCCGCGGATCGCGCCGGAGCCGAAGATCAGCAGCGCCAGACCGGCGATGAGCGTGGTGACGTTGGAGTCGAGAATCGTCGCCCAGGCACGGTCGAAGCCGGTGGCAATCGCCGCCTGCGCCGAGGCGCCGTTGCGCAACTCTTCGCGGATGCGTTCGTTGATCAGCACGTTGGCATCGATTGCCATGCCGAGCGTGAAGGCAATCGCCGCAATGCCCGGCAAGGTCAGCGTTGCCTGGATGGTCGAGAGCGTGGCAATCAGCAGCAGCAGGTTGACCGCCAGCGACACGACGCTGAACATGCCGAAGAGCTGGTAGTAGACGATCATGAAGATCGCAATCGCCGTGAAACCGTACAGGGTCGAGTTGAAACCCTTGGCGATGTTCTCGGCGCCCAGTTGCGGCCCGATGGTGCGTTCCTCGATGATGTCCATCGGTGCGGCGAGCGATCCGGCACGCAAGAGCAGCGCCAGGTCGTTGGAGGCTTCCGCCGAGCCCATGCCGGTGATCTGGAAGCGCGAGCCGAATTCCTCGCGGATGTTGGCAACCGTCAGCACTTCGCCCTTGTTCTTTTCGAACATGACGAAGGCCATGCCCTTGCCGATGCGCGCCCGGGTGGCGTCGCGCATCTTGCGCCCGCCGTCGCCCGACAGGTCGATGGAGACCGACGGCTGCTGGTTCTGGTCGTAGCTGGCGGTCGCCCCGGCGATGTAGTCGCCGGTCAGAACCGGTTCCTTGTAGAGCACCACCGGCGCGCCGCGGCCGACCTTGAACAGTTCGGAGCCGAAGGGAATCGTGGCGGTCAGCTCGGTGCCGCGCGAGACCGTCTCGTCGACCATGCGCACTTCGAGCGTGGCGGTCTTGCCGATGATGTCCTTGGCGCGCGAGACGTCCTGGACGCCCGGCATTTCGACGACGATGCGATCAGCCCCCTGGCGCTGGATCAGCGGCTCGGAGACGCCGAGTTCGTTGACCCGCTTCGACAGCGTGGTGATGTTCTGCTTGACGCCGTCTTCCTGCGTCGCCTTCAGCGCTTCGGGGCGCAGGCTGGCGACCAGCTTCAGGTCGCTGCCGTCGCCGGGCGCGTCGGCGATCAGCAGGTCCGGCAGTTGCGACACCAGCACCTCGCGGGCGGCGGTGCGGGTGGCGGCGTCGCGAAACAGGATCTCGACCGTGTCGCCGGCGCGGCTGATGCCGGCGTGGCGCACGTTCTTGTCACGCAAAAGCGTGCGGGTGGTGCCCTGGACTGCCTGCATGCGCTTGTTCAACAGCGCGCGCGTGTCGACCTGCATGAGGAAATGCACGCCGCCGCGCAGGTCGAGGCCCTTGTTCATCGGGAAGGCGTGGATCGCCTGCAGCCATGCCGGCGTATTCGGCAGGAGGTTGAAGGCGACCAGGTACACCGGGTCGCTCGGGTCGGCTGCATTCAATTCTTTTTCAAGCAGCGACTTTGCCTTGAACTGCGCATTGATGTCGTTGAAGCGCACCCGCACCGCACCCTGCGTGCCGACGGTCTCGAACGAGACGCTGTCGCTGGTCATGCCGCCCTTCTGCAGGGCCTGGGTTACCTGCCCGACCACCTCGGAGGTGACCTTGACGGTCGCCTTGCCGCTGGTGACCTGCAGGGCCGGCGACTCGCCGAACAGGTTGGGCAACGTGTAGAGCGCGCCGAACAGCAGGACAAGCGCGATCAGTATGTATTTCCAGAGCGGGTAGCGATTCATGGTGCGTTTCGTCGGTGGCGTTGCGGCCGATGTGAAGGCTGAAGTCGAGACTGAAGTCAAGCCGGAAGGGAAGGCTTGCTACAGCGCCTTGATGGTGCCGCGTGGCAGCAGGATCGTGACAGCGGTTTTCTGCACCAGGATCTCGGTGCCGGGCGCGACTTCGATGGTGAGATACGCATCGGTGACTTTCGCAACCTTGCCCAGCACGCCGCCGGCGGTGACGACTTCATCGCCCTTGGAAAGCGCTTCCATCATCGACTTCTGTTCCTTCTGGCGTTTCATCTGCGGACGGATCATCAGGAAGTACAGCACCACGAACATCAGGATGATTGGCAGGAAGCTGGTCAGGTTGCTGGACAGCCCTGCCGCATCGAAAGGGGATTGCGCATAGGCGTTGGAAATGAACACGTGAAGCTCCGGTGGTGGGGTAAGGATGGGGTAAATAGCCCGGCATTCTAGCACCGGGGGATTGTTTGACGGGTTTTGTAAACATGCCGCAAATGCCGTCTTGCGGCGCGCGTGCTAGATGCCGCGCGCCCGGTCGGCGTGAAAGCGGGCGACGAAGGCCGGGAAGGCGTCGGCATCGAGCGCCTCGCGCATCTGCCGCATCAGATCGAGGTAATAGTGCAGGTTGTGGATGGTGTTCAAGCGTGCGCCGAGGATTTCGCCGGCACGCTGCAGGTGATGCAGGTAGGCGCGCGAGAAATTGCGGCAGGCGTAGCAGCCGCAAGTCGCGTCCAGCGGCTGGGTATCGTCCTTGTGACGGGCATTCTTCAGCTTCAGGTCGCCGAAGCGGGTAAACAGCCAGCCGTTACGGGCGTTGCGCGTGGGCATGACGCAATCGAACATGTCGATGCCGGCGGCCACGCCCGCCACCAGGTCTTCGGGCGTGCCCACGCCCATCAGGTAATGCGGCTTGTGCGCCGGCAGGCGCGGGCCGATGTGGGAGAGCACCCGCATCATGTCTTCCTTGGGTTCGCCAACGGACAGGCCGCCGATGGCAATGCCGTCGAAACCCATCGCGTCGAGTCCGGCCAGCGATTCGTCGCGCAGGTCTTCGAACATCCCGCCCTGGACGATGCCAAAAAGCGCGTTCGGATTTTCGCCCGACCGGAATTCGTCGACGGAGCGGCGGCCCCAGCGCAGCGACATGCGCATCGACTGCGCGGCCTCGTCGCGGGTCGCGGGCCGGCCGTCGATTTCATAGGGCGTGCATTCGTCGAACTGCATGACGATGTCGGAATCGAGCGACCGCTGTATCTGCATCGAGATCTCCGGCGACAGGAACAGCTTGTCGCCATTGATGGGCGAGGCGAACTTGACGCCCTCCTCGGTGATCTTGCGCATGGCGCCGAGCGAAAACACCTGGAAGCCGCCGGAGTCGGTCAAAATCGGCCCGTCCCAGCCCATGAAGCCGTGCAGGCCGCCGAATTTTTCCAGTATCTCGGTGCCGGGGCGCAGCCACAGGTGAAAGGTATTGCCCAGGATTATCTGCGCGTCGATCTCGCGCAACTCCAGCGGCGACATCGCCTTGACCGTGCCGTAGGTGCCGACCGGCATGAAGATCGGCGTCTCGATGGTGCCGTGGTTCACGCGCAGGCGACCGCGCCGGGCCGCCGAAGTGGTATCGGTTTTGAGGAGCGTAAATTCAAGCATCGGGTGGACTCGGTGGCAAATCGGTTTCAAAAGGCGCAGGATCGCCGGACGCCCCGGACGCCCCGGA
>JANXSS010000504.1 GCA_025356535.1 Herminiimonas sp. | reverse complement strand
TCGCGTTTCGCGCGGCCACGGATTGCCTGCTTCTGGACGCCGAGCGTGCCGTGCTGGGCACCGACCATGTGGCGCTGGGCCAGGCACTTGCCGCGCACTGGAATTTCTCGGAAACCATCGCCAAGGCAATCGCCGGACATCATGCGCCGGAAGCCTTCGGCACGGCCTCGATTGCCTCGATCGTCCATGTCGCCAATTCGATCGTCCATGCGCTCGACCTGGCAGGCGACGAAGACGACCTGGTGCCGCCGGTGTCGCAAATTGCATGGGATGGCCTGGGCATGCAGGAAAGCGAATACGCGCATATTTTCCGCGAAACCGAAATGCAGTTCGAGGCGGTCAGCCAGGCGCTGCTGGCGTAGAACGTGGCCGCAGCCACATCTTCCGATATCCACATGGCGAACCATACCTTTCTCTGGCACGACTACGAAACTTTCGGCGTGCAGCCGCGGCGCGACCGGCCGGCGCAGTTCGCCGCCATCCGCACCGACGCCGAACTCAATGAAATCGGCGCGCCGCTCATGCTGTACTGCCAGCCTGCGCCGGATTTTTTGCCCGACCCGCAATCGTGCCTGATCACCGGCATCACGCCGCAAGTCTGCCTCGAGCGCGGCGTGCCCGAACATGCCTTTGCCAGCACGATCGAGCAGGCTTTCGCCACGCCCGGCACCATCGGCGTCGGCTACAACACGATCCGCTTCGATGATGAAGTCACCCGCTTCCTGTTCTGGCGAAACCTGATCGACCCCTACGCGCGCGAATGGCAGAACAGTTGCGGCCGCTGGGACATTCTCGACATGGTGCGCACCGCCTATGCATTGCGACCGGACGGCATCGAATGGCCGCGCCATCCGGATGGCCGCCCGAGCTTCAAGCTCGAAGACCTCACTGCCGCCAATGGCCTGTCGCACGAGAGCGCGCATGATGCGCTGTCCGACGTGCGCGCAACCATCGCCCTGGCGCGCCTGCTGCGGCAGCGCCAGCCGAAGCTGTTCGACTTCTGCGTCGCGTTGCACAAGAAGGAGCGTGTCAGCGACGAAATCGGCTGGCCCCTGCAGCGCCCGTTCCTGCATGTGACCGGCATGGTGCCGGCCGAACGCGGCTGCATCGCGCTGGTCTGGCCGCTGGCGATCCACCCGACCAACCGCAATGAACTGATCGTGTGGGACCTGTCGCACGATCCGGCGCAGCTGGCAGGCATGCCGGCGAGCGAAATCCGGCTGCGCATGTTTTCGAAAGCCGAGGCGCTGCCGGAAGGCGTCGCCCGCCTGCCGATCAAGACGATCCACCTGAACAAGTCGCCGATCGTGATACGGAACCTGAAGATCCTGTCGGCGGACATGGCGCAGCGCTGGCAGCTCGATATCGACACCGCGCTGCGCCATGCCGAGTCCGCCGCCGCCGGCACGCCGCCGGCAAGCGTCTGGGAAGAAGTCTTCGCGCGTGCGCCGCAACCGCTGCCGGATGTGGATGAAGACCTCTACGGCGGCTTCATCGGCAAGAACGACCGCAACCGGCTGGAGCAATTGCGCAGGCAGACGCCGCAACAGCTTGCCGGCGCTGCGCTGCAGTTCGACGATGCCCGCCTGGAAGAACTGGTGTTTCGCTACCGTGCCCGGAATTTTCCGCAAAGCCTCGACAGCGATGATGCCCAGCGCTGGGAACAACACCGTGCCGCACGCCTGTTCGACGGCGCCGGCAACGCCCGCACCCTGGAAAAACTGTTCGATGAAATCGACGCGCTGTCGCAGACGCTGGCCGACAGCCCGTCGGACCATGCTGCCGCACGCGGCGAGGACATTCTCGGCGCGCTCTACGATTATGCGGAAACGATAGCGCCGGCGCGCGCCTGAACGAGCGCTGCTGCGCGTGCCTGACCGCATGTGACCATCCTGTGCAAGGCATCGCCGCCCTTCCAACCCTGATACCGGCCCCATGACCACTTCACCGTCCGCAACACCCCGCGCCGCGCGCTTCGGCGCCTGGGAATCACCGATTACCGCGAGCCTGATCGTGGCCGACAGCGTCAGCCTCGACCAGCTCGCCATCGATGGCAACGATATCTACTGGCTCGAAGGCCGCGCCCGCGAACAGGGCCGCTGCGTGCTGGTGCGCCATCGCGAGGGCAAATGCGAAGACGTGCTGGCGGCGCCATGGAACGTTCGCACCCGCGTGCATGAATATGGCGGCGGCGCCTATCTCGTGGCCGACCGGCAGGCCTGCTTCGCGCAGTTCGACGACCAGCGCCTCTGGCGTGTCAGCGTCGAACCGGGCGCGCAGGCGGCACCGCAGGCGCTCACGTCCGCGGGCGCACGCCGTCATGCGGACGCTGCCATCGACCGTGCGCAGGCGCGGCTCATTGCAGTGTGCGAGGATCACCGCAATGCCGGCGCCGAGGCGGTCAACAGCATCGTTGCGATCGGTCTGCACGGCGGTGGTGAAGTCACGCTGGTAGAAGGCAGCGATTTCTATGCGTCGCCACGGCCAAGTCCCGACGGCGGCGCACTCGCCTGGCTCTCCTGGAATCATCCGGACATGCCCTGGGACGGCACCAGCCTGTGGCTGGCCGATATCAATGCAGATGGCAGCCTGGCGGCGCCACGGCTGGTCGCCGGCGGCCGGCGCGAATCGATCTACCAGCCGGCCTGGTCGCCCGCCGGCGAACTGCACTTCGTCTCGGACCGCAGCGGCTGGTGGAACCTGTACCGGCTGCGCGACGGCGTCGAGGCGCTGCAGCCGATGGCGGCGGAGTTCGGACGCGCGCAGTGGAATTTCGGCGTCTGCACCTATGGCTTCGAGACGGATGGCAACCTGGTCTGCAGCTTCGTGCAAGATGGCAACTGGCGTCTCGCGCGACTCGACGCCGGCAGCCTGGCGTTGACCGACATCGCGCTGCCCTTTCGCAGTATCAGCGATGTCAGGGTCGGCGACGGCTTTGCCGTTTTCATCGGCGGTGCGCCGGATGCGGTCAACAGCGTCGTGCGTCTCGACTTGCGATCGGGCCAGTGGCGCATCCTGCGCCGCGCCGTCGATCTCGATATCGATGCGGCGTATCTGTCGGCGCCGCAGGCGATCCGCTTTCCGACCACGAACGGCCTGTTCGCCCATGCCTTTTTCTATGCACCGAAAAACCGCGATTTCTGCGGCCTGCCCGGCCAGCGCCCGCCCCTGCTGACAATCAGCCACGGCGGGCCGACGTCGACTGCCAGCGCCACGCTGAACCTGTCGATCCAGTACTGGACCAGCCGCGGTTTCGCCGTGGTCGACGTCAATTACGGCGGCAGCACCGGTTACGGTCGCGCCTACCGCGAACGCCTGTACGGCCAGTGGGGCGTGGTCGATGTCGACGATGCGATTGCCGCGGCGCGCTTTCTGGTCGAGCGCGGCGAGGTCGACGGCGAGCAGATCGCCATACGCGGCAGCAGCGCCGGCGGCTACACGACACTGGCGGCGCTGACCTTCCACGATGTCTTCAAGGCAGGCGCCAGCTATTACGGCGTGAGCGACCTGGAGGCGCTGGCGCGCGACTGTCACAAGTTCGAGTCGCGCTATCTCGATCACCTGGTCGGCCCTTATCCGGCCGAGCAGGCACTGTACCGGTCGCGCTCGCCGATCCACTTCACCAACCGGTTGTCAGTGCCGCTGATCCTGTTCCAGGGGCTCGACGACAAGGTGGTGCCACCGAACCAGTCGCAGGCCATGTTCGATGCCTTGAACGACAAGGGCCTGCCGGTTGCCTACATCACCTTCGCCGGCGAGCAGCACGGTTTTCGCCGCGCCGAAAACATCCGGCGCGCACTCGAAGCAGAACTGTATTTTTATGCCAGCGTCTTCGGTTTCGTCGACCCCGGCGCGCCTGCCGCCGTCGAGATCATGAACCTGCCGTGACGCTGCGGCGCGCGGGCTTGAACGATGCGGCCGGATTGATTTCGATCCAGCTGCTTGAAGAATTAATCAGTTAGAACGACCTGACAGGGATGGCGAATACATGGAACAACTGCTTTTCACGTTGAACGACGAACATGTCGAATTGAACCAGCTACTGAAGCTGGCAGGCATTTGCGACAGCGGCGGCGCCGGCAAGATGCTGGTTGCCTCCGGCGTGGTCAAGGTCGATGGCAAGGTAGAGCTGCGCAAGACCTGCAAGATCCGCGCCGGGCAGACGGTTCGCATCGGCGACAACCGCATCGATGTCGTGGCCCCCTGAAACAGGTCGCCTACCGGCCGGGCCCTGCGTGATCGCACGCCAAAGTGCGCCAGGAAGCGCTGGCAGCGTTGCCTCCTAAGCTACACTTTCGCCGCAGCAGGCCGCGCATGCGGCAACGCATATCCAACAAGTCGGCAGCCGGCGAGCAGCCGGACCGACGCAGACTCCAGGTGACGACATGAAATGGGAAGGCAATCGCGAAAGCGAGAACGTGGAAGATGTGCGCGGCAGCGATGGCGGCGGAGGCGGTGGCGGCTTCGGCGGGCGCTCGATCGGCATCGGCTCGATTGCAATCGCGCTGGTCGCATCCTATTTTTTCGGCATCAGCCCGGCTACCGTACTCAGCCTCCTCGGCGGCGGCAGTGCGCCGACACAGCGCGCACCGGCGCCGCATGCGCCCGCCACCGACCGCAGCACGCGCCTGGTGAAAACCGTTCTGGCAGATACCGAGGACGTGTGGGCCAAACTGTTTGCAGAGCGCGGCGCGCAATATGCCGCGCCGAAGCTGCAGATATTTTCCGGCAGTACGCCCACTGCCTGCGGCGCCGGCCAGACCGCCAGCGGTCCGTTCTATTGCCCTGGCGACCGGAAGGTATATATCGACCTGGCCTTCTACAAGCTCATGCAGGAGCGCTTCAACGTCTCCAGCGAATTCGCCCAGGCCTACGTGATCGCCCATGAAATCGGCCATCACGTACAGAACCTCGCCGGCACGATGGAAAAGGTCGATGCGGCCCGGCAGCGCGCCTCGAAAGCCCAGTCCAACGCGCTGTCGGTACGCGTCGAGCTGCAGGCTGACTGCTACGCCGGCGTCTGGGCGTTTCATGCAAACCAGGCACGCAACATCCTGGAAGCGGGCGACATCGAAGGCGCGCTGGCTGCCGCAACGGCAATCGGCGACGATGCGCTGCAGCGCCAGGCCCAGGGTTACGTGGTGCCCGACTCCTTCACCCACGGCACTTCCGAACAGCGGGTGCGCTGGTTCAAGCGCGGCATCCAGACCGGAAAAATGACTGACTGCAATACATTCGAAGCAAAGCCGCTCTAGGCTTCTGGTTATACTTCCGTGGCGCATGTACCGCCGTTGCGATTGGCCCGCAAAAAAATACGGCAGGCATGCAGCAGGCGGCCCACTACCGGGCCGCTTCATGACACGCCAACGGAAAGCACGAAATGAAACTGATCACGCAAGCTGCGGCAGCAGCAATGGTGCAATCCGGCTGGACAGTTGCCTGTGCCGGCTTTGTCGGTGCCGGCCATGCCGAAGCGATCACCAGCGCGCTCGAACAGCGCTTCCTTGCAACCGGGCTGCCGCGCGACCTGACGCTGGTGTATTCGGCCGGCCAGGGCGACCGCGCAACGCGTGGCGTCAACCACTTCGGCAATGCCGGCATGACGCGTTGCGTGGTCGGCGGCCACTGGCGTTCGGCAACCCGCCTGGGCCAACTGGCGCTCGACGAGCAATGCGAAGGATATAACCTGCCGCAAGGCGTGCTGACACACCTGTACCGCGCGATTGCCGGCGGCAAGCCAGGCGTGCTGACGAAGATCGGCCTGCACACATTCATCGACCCGCGTACCGACGTCGACCCGCGCTATCAGGGCGGCGCCATCAATGCGCGCGCCATCGAAGCATTGCGACAAGCGACACGGACCGGTGCGCCGCGCTGGGTCGAGGCCGAACGCTTTCGCGGCGAAGATTACCTGTTCTACCCATCTTTCAAGATCGACTGCGCACTCATCCGGGCAACGGCTGCCGATCCGCATGGCAACCTCAGTACGCATGACGAAGCATTCCATCATGAACTGCTGGCCATCGCGCAGGCAACCCACAACAGCGGCGGAATCGTCATCGCCCAGGTGCAGCGCCTGGTCGACCATCACGACAACCTGCAGGCCATCCATGTACCCGGCATCCTGATCGACGCCGTCGTGGTCTGTGAGAATCCGCAGGATCATCAAATGACCTTCGGCGAACCGTTCAACGCCGCCTATCGCACGCCCTGGCGCGGCAGGAAGGCGCCGGCAGGCGTGCCAGCGGCCGCCAACACTCCGGTAGCGTCGGTCGCGCCGGTCGCACCAGTCGCACTCGACGCCCGCACGATCGTCCAGCGGCGCGCCCTGATGGAAGTCGTCAGCCGTGCACCGCGGGTCGTCAATCTCGGTGTCGGCATGCCGGCCGGCGTGGCGACGCTGGCAGCAGCCGAAGGCATCGGTGGCTTTACGCTCACCGTCGAGGCCGGGCCGATCGGCGGCACACCGGCAGACGGCCTGTCGTTTGGCGCCTCGAGCTATCCGGAAGCGGTCGTCGATCAGCCGGCGCAGTTCGATTTCTATGATGGCGGCGGCATCGACCTGGCGATCCTTGGCCTGGCCGAACTCGACGCACTGGGCAACGTCAACGTCAGCAAGTTCGGCGAAGACGGCCGCATGCTCATTGCCGGTGTCGGCGGCTTCGTCAACATCACGCAGTCGGCCAAAGCCCTGATCTTCATGGGCACTTTTACAGCCGGCGGCCTGCAGGTCGAGGCCGGCAATGGCAGATTGCGGATTGCCACGGAGGGGCGTTTGCGCAAGATCGTGGGCGAGGTGGCACATCTGAGCTTCAATGGTCCGTATGTTGCAAGTCTCGGCATACCCGTGCTGTACATAACCGAGCGCGCCGTCTTTGCAATCCGGGACGGTGCCCTGACCCTGATCGAAATTGCGCCAGGCATCGCGTTACAGCGGGACATTCTCGACCAGTGCGAGACCCCGGTTGCAATTGCCGCCGACCTGCGGCAAATGGATGCGCGCCTGTTCGATGCAACGCCAATGCGCTGGCTGGCCGCCTCGGGTGCGACGCAGTTGTCGGCGGAACCGGCGCGGGGCGCGGCTGCGTAGGCAGCAATATTTTTCCCATCCGGGATTTCTGACGGGACACGCGAGGTCAAAATGAATCGGGATAGCCACTGCCATTGCAGCAGCTATCGCGAAGCAGCATCAGACAAACACTTCGGAGTCAGCATGCAGAGTCAGGTAGGCGGAAAATTCGGTATCGATTCAGACGAAATCAATGAAAAGCTGCGGCGTGACGTGATGCGCGTCCTGGAACCCCACGGCATGCGACGCAGTGCCGAACTGGTCGACATGAGCGAAAGCGAACGAACCAAATGGTTATTCTGGAATCTGCATGAGCGACTCGACGAGCTGCGTCCGTTCGAGCCCGTCCTGATCGGGCAGATCGTCCGGACCCAGTTGACGGTCAGCGACGGCCAGTCGATGTGGACAGAAAAATGGGGCCTCGAAAAACGCATCGAACTGAGCTGCAAATGGCAGCTGCTTCTCAAGGACAGCCTGTATCAAAAAGAGGATGCGTATTCGATCAACGAAGGCTGGATCGACCTGTACGTGGGCAAATCACCGCCACAGCATCCGGCGTTGCAACAACAGCAAAAAGGCT
>JANXSS010000494.1 GCA_025356535.1 Herminiimonas sp. | reverse complement strand
CTGTCGCTGGCCGACGCCGGCAGCGGCGTCGAGTTTCGCGTGGCCACCCAGCCGATCGCCGGTGGCGAGACGATCGCCATCCGGGTGCTCGATCCGTCGGCCATGATCGGCCTGGAGCAGCTGTTTCCGTATCAGCTGCAGATGAACGACCTGTTTCGCCGCCTGGCCGACGTGCGCGGCAAGGTCGGCGGCCTGATCCTGATCTCGGGCCCGACCGGCTCCGGCAAGACCACCACCCTGTACGCCCTGGCGCAGAACTTCAGCCGCGACCGCATCAACGTCATCACGGTCGAAGAGCCGGTGGAATACATCCTGCCGTTTGCACGCCAGATCCAGCTGAACCAGCTCCTGAATGAAAAATCCGCCGACCTGGAGCGCTCGGTGCTGCGCCAGGACCCGGATGTGCTGATCCTGGGCGAGATCCGCGACAACGACACCATGCGCGCGGCGCTGAAATTCGCCGAATCGGGCCACCTGGTGCTGGCCACGGTGCACGCAAAAAACGTCGCCCAGACCTTCGAGCGCGTGCTCTCGTTTTGCGACGCATCGACCAAGCAGGAAGCGCTGTATGTGCTGGCCAATCAGCTCAGCGTGGTCGTCAACCAGGGCCTGATTCCCAAGCTGTGCACCTGCGCCACCGAGATCGACCAGACCTCGGCTGCCGCGCTGCGCAGCGCGCATGCACTGACCTTTCACGGCCATGGGCGCTTTCGCCGGCGTGCCGGTTGCCCGGCCTGCCGCCAGACCGGCTATCGCGGCCGCGTCGCCATTCATGAAACGGTCGTCATACCGACCAACGAGCGCCTGCGCAGCGAGATCACCCGCATGCTGTTCGATTCGATCCACAACTTCCAGGCCGTCTTCGAACTCGACGGCGTGGTCCACATCGGCAAGCACCAGGTCATGGCGCAGCTGCTCGAATGCCATGTCGTCGACGCCGACACGGTGTCGCAGGCCGTGCGGGCGGGGTTCTAGATGGACGGCCTGAAAAACTTCAACGTGGTCTACCTGCTGCCCTATGCGGCCGACGCCGACGCCGTGCGCGACCGCACCGCGCCGCGCCACTTCCGCCACAAGAGCATCGTCGTGGCGGCCAACACCGAACAGGTCGTCCACGAGGTGCGTCGCAGCGGCGGCATACCGGTGGAAATCCGCGTCATCAAGCCACAGCTGTCGTTCTTCAATCCGGTCACGCGCGACTACAAGCAGCAGTTCATGCTGGCGATCTTCTTTAACACCCAGGCCGGACTTTCCGCCGGGCGCGCCCTGAAACTGGTCATCGAGGCCGAGAACGGCCCGCTGCGCCAGCGCCTGAACTATGCCTACCTGATCCTCGATGGCGGCGGCAGTTTTCTGGAGGCCATGGATGCGCTCGATTTCTTCGACCAGACCACGCTGGCCATCATGGAGGCCGGTGAAAAGACCGGCACCCTGTCCAACGCCATCAACACCGCCGTCGAGTATTACCAGGCCCGCGCCGGCACCCTGAAGGTACTGATGGGCACGGCCGTGTTTACCTCGGTCGAAGTGGCGTTCTCGATCATGTCGCTGGTCGGCAACCGCGCCGCGGTGCTGCCGGCAATCGAGAAGGAAATCTCGGAAAACGCCTCACCGAAAAAAGTCGCCGCAATCAAGCACGGCATCGGCGTGGCCTATTTTGCCAACGACCTGATGCTGTTCATTTCGCTTGCCCTGATCGTCGGCTGCATCGTCGCCGCCTACGGTTACATGAACGGCAGCCGCGCCTTTCGCAAGAAAGTCGACGACATCATCCTGAAGGTGCCGGCCATTCGCGACATCGTCCTGCACGGCGCGGTCACCAACAGTGCCAAGGTTGCCGTGTCACTCATTCGCGGCGGCGTCGACCTGCTGGCCTCGATTGCGATCGCCGAGAAGGCCTCGCGGGTGCCGCGCGTGGTCGATTACTGGCGCGAGGCGGTGCGCCGCATCGAGGATGGCGAGGAAGTGTCGACGGCCCTGGCGCAGAATCCCTTGGAAAACTCGGAGCGCACGCTGATCCGCTCACACTGACCGCAGCCAGCTCGCGCGTGCCTATGAAGTCATCGCCGAACGGCGCGGCGTGCTGGCCCAGCGCGCAGCGCGCAAGTTCCAGATCTTCTCGTTCGTGGCAACGCTGGCGTTTTCACTGGTGGCGGTGCTGATCGCTCTCTTCGTGGCGCTCATGCAGAGCCAGGGCACCATGACCACC
>JANXSS010000461.1 GCA_025356535.1 Herminiimonas sp. | reverse complement strand
TGCGCAGCACGTCCACGGCTTCGAACTTGGTCTTGTCCTTCAGCCAGTCTTCGATCGTCGCGAAGATGTCGTTGATGTGCGGCTGACGTGCCTTCGGCGTCATGTACAGCGGGTCGGTCTTCCACTCCGGCTTGCCGATGGCGTCGGCAATCGGACCCCAGGCATGGCCCTGGACGGTGAAATAGATGTAGGCGTTCGGATCGGTTTCCCAGCCCTTGCATTTCAGGATCCAGCCAGGTTGTCCGCCACCGCCGGCATTGCCGCCGCGCGGCACGACCTTGTCCTTGAAGGCGTCCATTTCATGCGGGTACTGCGGATATTCTTCCAGGTAGCCCAGGCGGTCCAGGCGTTGCTGGTCGCGCAGCTTGACGCGGCACAGGTTGATCACGCTGTCCTGCATCGACACGGCGACCTTCTGTCCCTTGCCGCTCTGCTGGCGGCCGATGATGGCCGTCAGGATGCCGATGGCCAGATGCAAGCCGGTGTTGGTGTCGCCCAGGGCTGCAGCGGAAATGGTCGGCACGGCATTGTCGCCTTTCCACCAGCCGGTGGTCGAGGCCGCGCCGCCGGCGCACTGCGCCACGTTTTCGTACACCTTCAGATCTTCATAATGGTGGCCATCGGAAAAACCCTTGACCGATGCCAGGATCATCTTCGGATTCAGTTCCTGGATGCGGGCCCAGGTGAAACCCATGCGGTCCAGCGCGCCGGGCCCGAAGTTCTCGACCATCACGTCCGATTCGCGGATCAGCTTCTCCAGCACTTCCTTGCCCATCTGCTTCTTGGTGTCCAGCGTCAGCGAACGCTTGTTACTGTTTAACATCGTAAAGTACAGCGCGTCGACGTCCGGTATGTCCTGCAGCTGGGTGCGGGTGACGTCGCCGGAACCGGGGCGCTCGACCTTGATGACGTCGGCGCCGAACCAGGCCAGCATCTGGGTGCATGCCGGACCGGCCTGCACGTGGGTGAAGTCGATGATCTTGATACCTTCAAGCGGTTTGCTCATGATGACGATTCCTTTTTTTGACTGTTTACTTGCTCATGAATCCAGGTGGGACAGCATGCCTGTGATCTTGTCTCGCCCCGCCTGCCGGCGTGCGCGGCAGGCGGTCGGCGCTTATTTCTTGCTCGCGCTGCTTTGCGGATTCAGGTTCGTCAGGCGGCCGCTTTCGGTGCCGGCCGTTTCATCGATGACGGCATTGATCAGGGTCGGCTTGCCCGAAGCGATCGCCTCCGTCAAAGCCTTGGTCAGTTCTTCCGGCGTGGTGACGTTGTAGCCGATGCCGCCGAAGGCCTCGATCATCTTGTCGTAGCGCGCACCCTTGACGAAGACCGTCGGCGCGACATCGGCGCCGCCGGTCGGATTCACATCCGTGCCGCGATAGACGCCGTTGTTGTTGAAGACGACGGTGGTGATCGGCAGGTTGTAGCGGCAGATGGTCTCCAGTTCCATGCCCGAGAAACCGAAGGCGCTGTCGCCCTCGATGGCCACCACCGGCAGGCGGCTCACCACCGCGGCGCCGATGGCATAGCCCATGCCGATGCCCATGATGCCCCAGGTGCCGGAATCGAAGCGCTTCCTCGGCTGGTACATGTCGATGATGCTGCGGGCATAGTCGAGCGTGTTGGCGCCTTCGTTGACGATGTTGATGTCGGGCCGCGTCTTCAGCACGTCGCGCATGGCGCGCAGCGCACTGTGGAAATTCATTGGCGTCGGATTCAACGCCAGGGTGGCTGCCATTTTGGCGAGGTTCTTATGCTTGCGCTCGTCGATGGCGCCGGTCCACTCTGCACCCGGCTTGGCAAACCCGGCATCGATGCCCTTGACCAGTTCGGCCACGCAGGAACCGATGTCGCCGATGAGCGGTGCGGCGATCGCCACGTTGCTGTCGATTTCGGTCGGCGAGATGTCGATCTGGATGAACTGCTTCGGCTTGCCCCAGGTCTTGCCCTTGCCGTGCGAAAGCAGCCAGTTCAGGCGCGCGCCGATCAGCAGCACGACGTCGGCCTCGGCCAGAACGAACGAACGGGCAGCCGAGGCGCATTGCGCATGCGTATCCGGCAGCAGACCCTTTGCCATCGACATCGGCAGGTAGGGGATGCCGGATTTTTCGACCAGTGCGCGGATGGCGTCATCCGCCTGCGCGTAGGCTGCGCCCTTGCCCAGCAGGATCAGGGGGCGCTTTGCGGTCTTGAGCAAATCGAGTGCGCGCTGGACCGAGTCCGGCGCCGGAATCTGGCGCGGCACGGCGTCGACCACGCGCACCAGCGACTTCCTGCCGTGTTCGGCGTCGAGCGACTGCGCCAGCAACTGCGCCGGCAAATCGAGGTAGACGCCGCCCGGACGGCCGGATACCGCCGCGCGAATCGCCCGGGCAATGCCGATGCCGATGTCTTCTGCCTTGTTGATGCGGTAGGACGCCTTGGCATACGGCTTGGCGGCATTTAACTGGTCCATCTCTTCATAGTCGCCCTGCTGCAGGTCGACGATCTCGCGCTCGGACGAGCCCGAGATCAAAATCATCGGGAAGCAGTTGGTGGTGGCGTTTGCCAGCGCAGTCAGGCCGTTCAGGAAGCCCGGCGCCGACACCGTCAGGCAAATGCCCGGCCTTTGCGTCATGAAGCCGGCGATCGCCGCTGCATTGCCCGCATGCTGCTCGTGGCGAAAGCCGATGAAGCGCATGCCTTCGGCTTGCGCCAGCCGCGCCAGATCGGTGATCGGAATGCCGACCAGGCCGAAGATGGTGTCGATGTCATTGGCTTTCAGGGCATCGATGACAAGGTGGAAACCGTCGGTCAGTGCGGGCGTGACCGGCGCTGCTGCATCCTGATTCTGTTTTTCCAGCAGGGCGGTCTCGTCGTTCTCGTTTTTTGTCAATACTGAGGACATGCTATCTCCTGTAAATTCGTTCTGGGGCGGCTTCGTTTGACGCTCTTGCACGCCAGGAGTGCCGTCTGGTTGCCTGGCCTGCATGCACATGGCCGGTAGGAACTGTCACCGCAATCGATGCGGCAAAATGATGCTGCAGTACGTATTGCGTGCAGCCCTGCATGAAGTAGCGGAATCATATCGACCCTGTACAACCGGCCTCATTGACCGGGGTCAATTTTCGCCGCATGATGTTCGATTGTCCTTGATTGGTGAAGTCAAATTGTCATCGCTACTGAGCCATCCGGAACGCAATATCATCCGCGTACAGTTACGGCAGAATACTGCGCTCAAGGAGCTCAACGCCGAGGAACTGATCGAACTCGAAGCCCTGCTGTCGATCGTCGACTGTCACAAGGGCGAATTCCTGCTGCACCAGGGCGTACACGACATGGAGCAGTATTTCATCGTCGATGGCATCTTGAAGCGTGTCGTGACGAACCAGGATGCAAAGGAAATGATCCTGCGCTTTGCCGACGCAAACGACATGGAAACCAGTTATGCCGCATGGCGGCTGAAGACGCCGACACCCTACAGCGTGGTGTGCGTGACCAAGGCGCGGGTGGCAAAACTGCCGCTGCCGCAATGGATCGCCTTCATGGACCGCCATCCCGCCCTCAAGCATTCGTTTGAATATGAAGTCATGCGACTGATGAGTGAAATCATGGGACATACGATCACCTTGCATCTGCTCGACGCACCGGGGCGCGTCCATCGCTTCCTGCGCAAGCATCCGGAACTCTTCGACCGGATACCGAAAAAGGAGCTCGCGGCATACCTGAACCTGTCTGCGGAAACCCTCAGCCGGCTCAAACACCAGGGCAAGATCTGAACGGCGCTGGTGGCGACGTTTCGACAACCGCACGGAAAGCGGGTTCGTAGATATCACCGGTCATGATGTTGGGTATAGGAAACTGAAATTGGAGGAATACCAGCGATCGCACTAGTATGTGTTCATCGCCGAATTTCACCTTTCAGGAGCTTTCAATGACCACCGCAACCACCCAATTTTTCGCCGCCAAGCCTGCTACCGTTTCGAACCCGCTGCTGGCAATCGTGTCGTTCCTGCTGAGCGTCAATCTGCGCGAATCGCTGGCCACCGAGTCGGTCGCGCAAGCAGAAGGCGCTTATACCTGGGGCATGTAATCCAGCAAAAGGCATGCTGCAGGCGCAGCTGCCAGATTTGACGATGCCGGCCATGTGCCGGCATCGTTACGTCAGGCGCCGCACCGTGACGCGATCGATGAAGAATTCGCCGTCGATGCACTTGCGGTGAGGCACCGCTGCCATTTCGAAGCCGGGCGCGCCATCGGCGATCCATTGCTGCACGAGTGCATCAAAGGCAGTCAGGGGCAGGCCGAGCTGGGCCGCCGAGATGACGAATCGGGCGCCTGCGGGCTGACGGGCGACGATCTGTTCCAAAATTGCCATGGCATGCGAAGTCCGGTAATGAGGTTGGCAATGATAGCGCGCGGCGCCGAAAAAAGGCCCTTGATGGTGTACCCTGTCGACCATGAACAATGATACTGACATCGAACTGTGCGGCCCCTTCACGGTGCGCGACAGTTCCGGCAATCCGCGCGACATCGCCTCGATTCGCATCTTCGACGAGGGCTACGGCATCATCGACGTCTACGTACACATGGTCGCATCCATGGAGGACGACCGGCTCTATGAAGACGGCGTGCTGGTCGGCCAGATAATGGCCCGCCTGCGTCAGCTTGGCTACGCCGGACCGGATTTCGGCCATGGCGACCTGGGACTGCAGGACGACCGCCTGATCGTGCTCGAAGCGCCGGAAGCCTTCAACGGCTTTGCCGCCAGCCGTGGCTGGAAGAACCTGGCCGAAGAATTCGCCGAAGAAGATACCGAGACTGCCGCCGGCGGTGTACCGGGCGTACCATCAACCACCTTGCTCGATGCGCTGATGCGCAAGTTCAAGGCTTCCTGAAGCCGCCACGAATGATGCTGTCTGACTACCGCACCCACCGACTTTCCACCAGCGATTGCGAATCAACATGAAGGATGAGGCACTTGGCAAGGATGAATACGACGCCTTGACGCAGATCGCCGCCGGCATGCGCGGCGGCCGTCCGAGCGCCTGCGTTGCGCGCAATTCGAAACGCCTGGCCGGATTGAAGTTTGTCGCCTATGGCAAGGACGGCAGCCTTGCGCTGACCGAAAAAGGCGAGCAGACGCTGTTCATCCGCGCCTGCATCGACGGCCTGCGGGCAATCGCCGGCGATCCGCTTGCAGCGCTGGCGCCGGAGGTCAGGATGTTCCTCGGGAAGAAGGGCCACATGGTGCCGCGCGCCGATGCCGATGGTTACGAACTGACGCCACGCGGCCGCGAAAGCCTGGCAGACATCGAACAGACGGCGCGCTGAGGCATGCCCCGCCGGGGCGCCGCGCCCTGCGCAGCACGCCCCGTTACCGATACGACCGTGGCCTCAGGCCGCCCTGGCGAGTTTTACATGGCCGGATTCGTCGGCCATGGTCTTGCCGAGCAGCCGGACCAGTGCATACACCGTGTCGATATGCGGCGTCGGTGTGTCTGTCAGCCGGCCGAGTTCGATTACCGAGCCGACCATAGCATCGATTTCCGGACCGCGTCCGGCTTCGATATCCTGCAGCATCGAGGTCTTGTGCTTGCCGACTTTCTCGGCGCCGGCAATGCGCTTCTCCAGCGGCACCCGGAACGTGATGCCCAGTTTGGTTCCCACCGCTTGCGCTTCCTGCATCATCGAGGTCGCCAGGGCGCGGGTCAGCGGAAACTGGCAGATGTCGACCAGCGTCGAATGCGACAGTGCACTGATCGGATTGAAGGTCAGGTTGCCCCAGAGTTTCAGCCAGATCTCGCTGCGGATTTCTTCAAGCACCGGCGCCTTGAAGCCGGCTTTTGCAAAAACCTCGGACAGTGCCTGCACCCGCGACGAGACGGCGCCGTCGATTTCGCCCAGTGGAAAGCGGTCGCCCTCGATATGCCTGACGACGCCGGGCGCGATCAGCTCGGAGGCAGGATAGACGACGCAGCCGATGATGCGTTCGGCATCGATGGCTGCCGAGATGACGCCACCGGGGTCGACGCTTTCGACGATGCGACCGGCATGCTCGCCGCCGTGCTTCTGGAAATACCAGAACGGTATGCCGTTCTGCATCGTGATGACCGTGGTCGCGGGACCGAACAGCTTGGGCAGATCGGCCACGACGGCTTCGACCTGCTGCGCCTTCAAGGCCAGGATGACGACATCCTGGACGCCGGCTTCGGTGTAGTCGCTGGTTGCGCGCACGTTGCGGGCAACCAGTTCGGTGCCGTCGTGCTCGATCAGTTTCATGCCGTTCGCACGGATGGCGGCGAGGTTTGCACCCCGTACCAGGAAGGTAACGTCTTCTCCGGCGAGCGCCAGCTTGACGCCGACCAGGCCGCCGATGGCGCCGGCGCCGATGATTGCGATTTTCATTTGAGTGTCCTGCAAGGTGATGGAAACTGGGCGGGCGTCATGGCGCCGGTCATTCGAAGCGGTTGCGCAGCACGCCGATGCCGGCGATCTCGACCTGCACGTCGCTGCCGGGCTTCATCGAGCCGACGCCAACCGAGGTGCCGCACAAGATCACGTCGCCGGGAAAAAGCGTCATGTCGGCCGACAGGCGGGCAACCAGCTGCGGCACCGAGAACAGCATGTCCGACACCGGATAGTCCTGGCGCACGTCGCCGTTGAGGATGGTGCGAACCGTCAGCGTGGCCGGATCGAGACCGGTGGTGACGACCGGGCCGAACGGACAGAAGGTATCGAATCCCTTGGCACGCACCCATTGCGCAAACGACGGGTCGCGGTTGAGGATGTCGGCATGCGTCACGTCGTTTGCGCAGGTGTAGCCGAAGACGTATTCGAGCGCCTGCGCTTCGCTAACCTCCTTGCAGCGGCGGCCGATGACGATGCCGAGTTCGCCTTCGAAGACGACCTTGCCGTCGCAGGACGGCTTCATGATCGTCTCGTCCGGATTCAGGTAGGCGTTCGGCGTCTTCAGGAAGTACAGCGGCTCGGGCGGTATCTGCAGGTTCAGCTTCTGGCCGAGCGCGCGAAAATTGTTCCACAGGGCGACGACCTTGGTCGGCGTGGTCGGCGTGAGCAGCTTGACGTCCGCAAGCCGGACGCTGATGTTGGTCGGCTTCGGATTGGCAAACATGTCGCCTGCATGCACGCGGATCTGTGTTCCCTCCAGCACGCCGAAACGGATTGCGCCATCGTGAAGAAATCGGGCCCAGGACTGAGTCATTGCCATACCTTTCGATTATCTGAAGCTTGTTGCACTGCGACGCACATCGGACGCCACGATCCGCATTCACACGCCAGGGTTTTATTTTACGTCAAGCCGATGGAATGGCCTATGTTTGTTGCGTCGCACAACACGAATCCGGGTCGGGCAATGCGATACGCATCGAGCAGCCTTGCAATGCCCATGCCAGCCGTCGAGGTCACTGGCCGCGGAAATG
>JANXSS010000453.1 GCA_025356535.1 Herminiimonas sp. | reverse complement strand
GTAGAAATGAAGAGAAACGCATCATCATTTCACCTTATCACATCTGGCAAAAACGCCGGGCGCGCCATCGCAAGATGCGGGCCATGCCCGGGCGCCTGGCGTGCCGCTGGCGACCCATCCGGTCGCTCGTGGTATGCCGCCGGAAAGCAAAGGAACTCCGATGCAAATCATTCTGCTTCATTCGCGTTTCAAGCAGGCACAGTCGGTGACGCTGTCTGCCCGCCACCTGCTGTCGCTGCTGCTGATCTTCGTCGCACTGGTCGTGGCCACTGCAGCGGCAATCGAAATCGCCGTGGTGCGGGCCGGGGGTTTCAAGCTGCCGTTCCTGCAGAGCGCGTCGGCTGCTTCGGTGCCGCAGGATGGTGCCGGCAAGGACCGGTACGTGAAGGAAAACCTCAATGCCATGGCGATGCGGCTGGGCGAAATGCAGGCGCAGCTCATGCGGCTCGACGCCCTCGGTGAGCGGGTGCAGGGCCTGGCCGGCGTCAAGCCGGAGGAATTCAATTTTCGCGAACTGCCCGGGCGCGGTGGTGCGCAGCCATCGAGCCAGTCGAACGTGGCGCCGCGCATCGAGCGCTCGCTGAGCATGAGCGGCTTCCAGGAAGCCCTCGACGCAATGGCGCGCGACGTCGAGCATCGGGCCGACTACATGAATGTCGTCGAAACCGCACTGATGACCGACAAATTGAAATCCAAGCAGTTGCCCACCATCCAGCCTGTCAATGTCAGCTACAACGCCTCGGGTTTCGGCTGGCGCTTCGATCCGTTCAACGGTCGCAGCACTTTCCATGAAGGCATCGATTTCCCTGCGCCCGTCGGTACTGCCATCGTGGCCGCTGCAGGCGGTGTGGTGATTGCAGCGGAATACCATCATGAATTCGGCAACATGCTGGAAATCGATCACGGCAACAATATCGTCACCCGCTATGCACATGCCTCGCGCCTGATGGCCAAGGTCGGCGACATCGTGCGGCGCGGCCAGCATGTGGCCGACATCGGCTCGACCGGCCGCTCCACCGGCGCCCACCTGCATTTCGAAGTGCTGGTAAAAGGCGCGCCCCAGGACCCGAACAAGTTTCTCGCCGCCGGCGCCAGCCAGGCGACACTGGCGGCCCTCGGCGTGAAATAACGGCCGCAATGCGCGCAGCGCGCGACAATCGGCCCGCTCTCCGCCGGCAGCGGCGCCCGCATTGTCGGATGCGTATCGGGCCTTGCCACGCTCCACGGGCATGACGTCGTCGGCTGCAAGCGTCCAAGGCGGCGGTTGCACCAGGGCGGCATGCTAAAATCCAGCGTTTTCGCGACACCACCATCCGCCAGATGCAGGCCTCCTCACGGTGCTGCAGGTACATGGCGGTTCAGGACTTTTCCCGGCGACCTTTTTTAGAATTCAAGCATGTCATTACTGATCCAGATTTTCGGCAGTCGCAACCAGCGCCTGCTCAAGCAATACCAGAAAGTCGTGCGCGAGATCAATGCGCTCGAACCGGCGATCGAGAAGCTCTCGGACACCGAACTGCAGGCGAAAACGCCGCAGTTGCGCGCCCGCCTGGCCGCCGGCGAGAAGCTCGACGACCTCTTGCCGGAAGCCTTTGCGGTCTGCCGCGAAGCCAGCCGGCGGGTGCTGAAGATGCGTCACTTCGACGTGCAGCTGGTCGGCGGCATGGTCCTGCATTACGGAAAAATCGCAGAGATGGGCACCGGCGAAGGCAAGACGCTGATGGCAACACTGCCGGCCTACTTGAATGCACTCGCCGCCAAGGGCGTGCACGTGGTGACCGTCAACGATTACCTCGCGCAGCGCGACGCCGACTGGATGGGCAAGCTCTACGGCTGGCTGGGCCTGTCGACCGGCGTGAACCTGTCGCAGATGGACCACGATGCAAAGCAGGAAGCCTACGCCTCCGACATCACCTACGGCACCAACAATGAATTCGGCTTCGACTACCTGCGCGACAACATGGTCTACGACGCGGGCGACCGGGTCCAGCGCAGCCTGAATTTCGCCATCGTCGATGAAGTCGATTCGATCCTGATCGATGAAGCCCGCACACCGCTGATCATCTCCGGCCAGGCGGAAAATCACACCGACCTGTACCACAAGATCAACACCCTGCCGCCGATGCTGACACTGCAGATCGGTGAAGAAACGCCCGACGGCAAGGGCAAGATCGAGGTCCCCGGCGACTACACCAAGGACGAGAAAAGCCACCAGGTGCTGCTGACCGAAGCCGGCCATGAAAAGGCCGAGCAGATCCTGACCACGATGGGCTTGTTGCCCGCCGGCGCCTCGCTCTACGACGCGGCCAACATCACGCTGGTGCACCATCTGTACGCCGCCTTGCGCGCGCATACGCTGTATCACAAGGACCAGCATTACGTCGTCCAGAACGACGAAGTCGTGATCGTCGATGAATTCACCGGCCGTCTCATGACCGGGCGGCGCTGGTCGGACGGCCTGCACCAGGCCGTCGAAGCCAAGGAAGGCGTCGCCATCCAGAACGAGAACCAGACCCTGGCTTCGATCACCTTCCAGAATTACTTCCGCATGTACGGCAAGCTGGCCGGCATGACCGGCACGGCCGATACCGAAGCCTACGAATTCCAGGAAATCTACGGTCTTGAAACTGTCGTCATTCCACAGAACCGGCCGAACCAGCGCAAGGACCTGCTCGACCAGGTCTACAAGACGCCGACCGAAAAATACAATGCCATGCTGGCCGACATCAAGGATTGCTACGAGCGCGGCCAGCCGGTGCTGGTGGGCACCACCTCGATCGAAAACAGCGAACTGCTGTCGGGCATCCTGGCAAAGGCCAACCTGCCGCACAACGTCCTGAACGCCAAGCAGCATGCGCGCGAGGCGGAAATCATCGCCCAGGCCGGCCGCCCGAAAATGATCACGATCGCCACCAACATGGCCGGTCGCGGCACCGACATCGTCCTGGGCGGCAATGTCGAAAAACAAATCCAGCTGATCGAAGCCGATGCGGCGCTCTCCGCCGACGACCAGGCGCAGCGTTCGCACAAGTTGCGCGACGAATGGCAGTCGCTGCACGACCACGTGGTCGGCGCCGGCGGCCTGCATATCGTCGGCACCGAGCGGCATGAATCGCGCCGCGTCGACAACCAGTTGCGCGGCCGCTCGGCGCGCCAGGGCGATCCCGGTTCCTCGCGTTTTTACCTCTCGCTCGACGACGCGCTGCTGCGCATATTCGCCGGCGACCGCGTGCGCAAGATCATGGATGCGCTGAAGATGCCCGAAGGCGAGCCGATCGAAGCCGGCATGGTGTCGCGCTCGATCGAGTCGGCCCAGCGGAAAGTCGAGGCGCGCAACTTCGACATCCGCAAGCAGTTGCTCGAGTACGACGACGTCGCCAACGACCAGCGCAAGGTCATCTACCAGCAGCGCAATGAACTGCTCGAATCGCAGGACGTGTCGGAGCTGATCACCTCGCTGCGTCACGGCGTCTTCGAGGACCTGTTCCGCGCCCACGTGCCGCCGGAGTCGCTGGAAGAGCAGTGGGACATACCCGGCCTGGAAAACACGCTGCGCGCCGAATGGCAGCTCGACGTACCCCTGGGCCAGATGTTGAAAGACGCGCCGAACCTGAGCGAAGAAGAACTGATGGGCCGGGTCGTGAAAGCCGCCGACGACAGCTATGAAGCCAAGACCGGCGTGGTCGGACGCGAATCGTTTGCCGGCTTCGAGCGCAGCGTCATGCTGCAAAGCGTCGACAGCCACTGGCGCGAGCATCTTGCCGCGCTCGACCACCTGCGCCAGGGTATCCACCTGCGCGGCTATGCGCAAAAAAATCCGAAGCAGGAATACAAGCGCGAAGCCTTCGAGCTGTTCGGCCAGATGCTCGACATGATCAAGAATGAAGTCATCAAGATCGTCATGACGGTGCGCATCCAGTCGCAGGCGGAAATCGATGCGGCCGAAGAGCAGCTCGGCGCCTCGCACGTCGAGAACGTCAGCTATCAGCATGCCGATTTCGATGCGAATGCGGCGCCCGAGGAATTGCTCGCGCCAACGGCTACACCGGCGTCCGGCATGCAGTCAGCCGCTGGCGATGGCAACCTGCCGAAGGTCGGGCGCAACGATCCCTGCCCTTGCGGCAGCGGCAAGAAGTACAAGCAGTGTCACGGACGCTTGTCCTGAGCCGGTCGGGTGGCTAG
>JANXSS010000415.1 GCA_025356535.1 Herminiimonas sp. | reverse complement strand
ATACCGCCGCCAGGACCACTATAAAGGCCGCCCCCAGGTCCGCTGTACATTCCTCCACCGGGACCAGAATACAAGCCACCACCAGGCCCCGTATAAAGGCCGCCCCCTGGTCCTGAATACGCGCCACCCCCAGGGCCACTGTACAAGCCGCCGCCAGGTCCTGAATAGCACGCTCCACCCGGTCCAGAGTAACCAAGGCACTCCGCTGATGTCGCCATCAATGGCAGAGTCGCAATCGATAGGCATAACGCAACCACTTTAATTTTCATCTAAGTTCCGAGAAAGGGACACATTGTTAGCCTGCTCAGACCCTTCTTAAAAGTAAATACCCTGTTTTAAGGAAATAGCGGCGTCAGTGTCGATACCATTGACGAATTGGAATGTCATAGCATTAGGGACCAATAAAATGTCAACCGCTCCGATCAAGGCCAAGCAGGTCAATATTCGCCTGACTGCCGAGCAGGACCGGCTGCTCAAGCAGCACTGCAATCGCACCGGCATGACCACACAGGCGGCGCTCATCGACGCGCTGAAGCGGGTAATCGAAGGGTTTTAGCATCGCCGCGCTGGCTTGAGCTTGCGAACCACCGGCCTGATGCTGACATTGGGAACCCCATTGCTGCAAAGCGCCGGCGCATTTCGGCTTCGCTAACCACACCGGGCATGGTGGACACAACAGAGGCATTCGTAACCGCCGGGGTGCAGTAGCAGCGCGCCGCGTACTCAAGGACAGCGGCAGGATCAAAACGCATGCACTTGGCGCCGAATCGATAGCAAGGGATCGGGCCATGCGGCGCGGCCAGGTCATAGACTGCCTGCCGACTGATGCCAAGCATCTGCGCTACTTCACTGGCGGTAATAATCAGATGCACCGGGGAGGGGCGGGATCGAAAGTCTGGCGAGTGCAGGCGAGGGAAACCACCTGTACTTCCACGTACAGATTATTTTCCCCAACGCGAAAACAATCAAAATCAGCAAATGGGTCGGGGCGACCCGAAATCTCTAGCGACCCGATGCAGGAAACCGGCTTGATCCATCTCGCATGCAAAACGTGGACAAAAAAGGTAATTTCGCATCTCATGAATCATCGAAGCGCATGCGATAGCATTGCGTTGCAAAAGACAACGACAAGCGGGCACTTTCTTTTTTGTTGGTATATTTGTTGGTACATTTTTAAAACAGCGACGAAGAACCTAGCATCCATGCGGGTTACAAGGCGGAATGGGGTTCCGGCTCCCGCACCAGTCAAATTCAAATATCCGCGTTCAAAAATTTCAATTAAAAAGGCATTTCGTTGCCTTTTTCTGCCTGTCCAAAAAAGGCCGCGCAAACGGCTTTTGTGTCTACTTCTCTGCCCCGCAAGAAATTAAAACGAGGGTGCTTTCGATTTGGTCCAGACCAAGCTCGCGACGACGGACAAAGCGATGATCGAACCGACTGCTGCAAGTGACGCCAGAACCGGAATCTTGTAGAAGTCCACGATCAGCATTTTCGTACCCACAAACATTAATACCAGGGCCAGACCGTATTTGAGCAGGTGGAAGCGATCTGCCACGTCCTTAAGCAGAAAATACATCGCGCGCAGGCCGAGGATGGCAAACACGTTCGATGTCAGCACGATGAATGGATCGCTGGTCACGGCGAAGATGGCCGGGATGCTATCGACGGCGAACACGAGGTCGGTAATTTCCACCAAGACCAGCACCAGGAACAACGGTGTGGCATACCGCATCCCCTGCTGGACGATGAAGAAGCGCTCGGCATGAAACGACTGCGTCACCTTCATGTGCTTGCGCATCCAGCGCAATGCCGGATTGCGTTCCAGGTCCGGCTGCTTCTCCGCAAAAACCAGCATCTTGATACCGGTAGCCAGCAAAAGCAGTCCGAAAAGATAGAGTATCCAATGGAATTCGGCGATCAGCCAAGCCCCACCAAAGACCATCACGGTGCGCATGACGATTGCCCCAAGCACGCCGTACAGCAGGACACGGCGCTGGTAATCCGCAGGCACGGCGAAGTAGCCGAAAATTACCAACCACACGAAAATATTGTCGACCGCAAGCGACTTTTCAATCACATATCCGGCTAAAAATTCCAGCGACTTTTCCTTGGCTACTTCCGGGCCAACCGTGCCGGAGAGATACCACCAGAGCAGGCCGTTGAACAGCAATGCGATGGCCACCCAGACGACGGACCAACTGGCAGCTTCCCGAAATGTCACCGGATGGGCTCTTTTCCCGCCCAGCAGCAGCAGGTCAACGGCGACCATGCTCCCGACGAACAGGAAAAACCCGGCCCACATCCACCAGGCGCCGATCGTGTCAGCCAATGTCTGCCTCTGCGGCATGCTGTGTCGACAGGGTATTTGGCAAAGAATCCCGTTCCACGACACGGCTGCGGGTCATGAGGCGCAGTGCGCGGTGGGCGGCGCGCTTGAGTGCACTGTCGATGGCAACGTACATGTCTTCCTTTACATCGCGGACCACGATTTCAGGATGGCCCGGCATGATGATGCTGATCAGGCACGCCTTGTCTCGTCCGCCGCGTGGACCGTTCAGGTCGGACAGACGAACGGCAATGCGAGAGACCTTGTGACGAATGCGGGAAAGAGCGGAATGCGCGCGACGTTCGACGTGCCCTTTAAGGGCAGGGCTGAAGGTGAAATCTTTGGCGACCATAGAAAGTTCCATGATGCTTTCCTTTCGTTGTTAGAGTGAAAGGATTGTGCGCCAGGAAGCCTTCAGGATAAACCGAACAACTTAGAATCATTACTTCGCAAAAACCTGATAATAAATTTTTCGCGCAACAGACCCGGCAGATGACGATTCAAATGGTTATGAAATTTAGCCCCCGGCATGCTTCGGTGGGCCAGATGCCCTAGGCAGGCCGTGGATTGCCGTGCCAGCCTCACCCGTGCCGCGCTTGTAACAGCACGTACGTCACCGACGCAGGTCGCGCCATGCCCGTGCGGCCTGCGCGGGGTGGGGCGATCAATGTAAGACTTTTAAAAATGCGGCATGGCAAAGGCAAGCATTTGACTGCCTTCGCGCCGAACGTCTTCTTCGACGATCATCGCGACCGCCCCGCGCCGCACCTAAGGAACGGGCGTGGCCCGATTCGCGGCTAGGCCGACCGGTCAGCGATCCGAAACGATATCAACCACGCACAGCGCCGTCATGTTGACGATCCGGCGCACGGTGGCCGATGGCGTCAGGATATGCACTGGCTTGGCGCAGCCAAGCAGGATCGGGCCGATTGCCACGCCGTTGCCAGCCGTCGTCTTCAACAGGTTGTAGGCAATATTGGCCGCGTCGATGTTCGGCAGCACCAGCAGGTTGGCATCGCGCTTCAACGGCGAATCGGGCATCACGCTTTTCAGTAGCTTGGCGCTCAACGCCGTGTCGCCGTGCATCTCGCCGTCGACTTCGAGTTCCGGTGCATTCTGGCGGATGATGGCAAGCGCAGCACGCATCTTGCGGGCCGATTCGCTGTTGCTCGAACCGAAGTTCGAATGCGACAGGAGCGCGGCGCGCGGCAGCAGGCCGAAGCGTTTCATCTCTTCGGCTGCCAGGATGGTGATCTCGGCCAGCTGTTCTGCCGTCGGGTTTTCGTTGACGTGCGTGTCGACCAGCACCAGTTGGCGGTCCTGCAGGATCAGGCCGTTCATCGCGGCATAGACGTTCACGCCGGAGCGCTTGCCGATGACCTGGTCGATGTAGCGCAGGTGGATGTCGGTGGTGCCATAGGTGCCGCAGATCATGCCGTCGGCGTCGCCCTTGTGGATCATCATGGCGCCGATGAGTGTGTGGCGACGGCGCATTTCCAGCCGTGCATACTGCTCGGTGCCGCCACTGCGAATCGTCATGGCCAGGTAGGTCTGCCAGTAATCGCGATAGCGCTCGTCGAACTCGGGATTGATGACTTCGAAATCGACGTCGGGGCGCAGGCGCAGGCCGAATTTCTCGATGCGCTGCAGCAGCACCGCCGGGCGGCCGACCAGGATCGGCTTTGCCAGCTTTTCGTCAACCACCACCTGCACCGCGCGCAGGACGCGCTCTTCCTCGCCCTCGGCAAAGACGATGCGCTTGCGTGCCGCCGGCGCCTTCTTGGCGACCTGGAAGATCGGCTTCATGAAGGTGCCGCTGTGATAGACGAACTGCTGCAAGCGGTCGACGTAGGCATCCATGTCGGTGATCGGACGCGTGGCCACGCCCGACTCTTGCGCTGCCTTTGCCACGGCTGGCGCGATCTTGATCATCAGGCGCGGATCGAACGGTTTCGGAATCAGGTATTCCGGGCCGAAGCTCAGATTGGTGATGCCGTAGGTCGAGGCGACGATGTCGGACTGCTCGGCCTGCGCCAGTTCGGCAATCGCATGGACGGTAGCAATTTCCATCTCGCGGGTGATGGTGGTGGCGCCGCAGTCGAGTGCGCCACGGAAGATGTACGGAAAGCACAGGACATTGTTGACCTGGTTCGGAAAATCCGAGCGGCCGGTGCACATCACGGCGTCCGTTCGCACGGCGAATACTTCCTCGGGCAGGATTTCCGGCGTCGGATTTGCCAGCGCCAAAATGATCGGACGCGCCGCCATGTCGCGCACCATCTGCGGCTTCAACACGCCGCCGGCCGACAGGCCGAGGAAAATGTCGGCCTCGGGTATGACTTCGGCCAGCGTGCGGGCCTCGGTCACCTTGGCGAAGCGGTCCTTGTCGGCATCCATCAGTTCGACACGGCCGACATAGACCACGCCGGCCAGATCGGTCACGTAGATGTTTTCGATCGGAAAACCCATGTCGACGATCAGGTCCAGGCAGGCCAGCGCGGCCGCGCCGGCGCCGGAAACCACCAGCTTGACCTTCTTGATGTCCTTGCCCACCACTTTCAGCGCATTGAGGATCGCCGCACCGACGATGATCGCGGTGCCGTGCTGGTCGTCATGGAAAACCGGAATCTTCATGCGGTCGCGCAGCTTGCGCTCGATGTAGAAGCATTCCGGCGCCTTGATGTCTTCGAGGTTGATGCCGCCGAAGGTCGGCTCGAGCGAGGCGATGATGTCGCACAGTTTGTCGGGATCGTTTTCGTTGATCTCGATGTCGAACACGTCGACGCCGGCGAATTTCTTGAACAGTACGGCCTTGCCTTCCATGACCGGTTTCGATGCCAGCGGTCCGATGTTGCCAAGGCCCAGCACGGCAGTGCCGTTGGTGATCACGGCGACCAGGTTGCCGCGCGCGGTATAGCGATAGGACGTTGCCGGGTCGCGGGCGATCTCTTCACAGGCAGCCGCCACGCCGGGCGTATATGCCAGCGCCAGGTCGCGCTGATTGGTCAGCTGCTTGGTCGGCGTGACGCTGATCTTGCCGGGTGTTGGAAATTCATGATATTCGAGCGCTGCCTGGCGCAGCTGTTGGCGCAATTCTTCTTTTTGGTCGATCATCGAGTCCATCGCGGCGTTTGTCCTGTGAGTGATTACAGATGCGTTACTTGCGGAGAGGCGTCGATTTTATCAGACGCTTTCTCGTACTTCGGCATGTATTTGTCTACAACGAACGTGTGTTAAACCTGCCGCAAGTCGATGCAGCGCGTCAAGTCTGCCGCATAAAATGCTATCGAATATGTTATTTTAATCATATTTGCTGATCGCTTTGCCGTACTGGTGATTTTCGCCACCTGGCAGCTGAAGCCGGCAACGCTGCCGCTGCCGCAGTCGCTGCGTTCGATGAGCACATCGCCGAATCGCCAGTGCATGGCGCAGGGTTCCAGCGCACGCTCGAGATGGCAGCTTGGCGTTTTGCGGCGCTGGCCAAGGCAGAAGAGCGTCATGCGAACCATCACGGTGCAACGCTGGCGCAAGTACGGAAACAGGCGTAAGGTCGGCGCCGCCAGTGCGACGAACACGGGTGGACGCAAGAGAATTCAATCAATCAGGGGAATCAGCATGAACCAGTATCAATGTATCGTTTGCGGCTTTGTTTATGACGAAGCGCTCGGCTTGCCGGAAGAAGGCATTGCCGCCGGCACCCGCTGGGCCGACATTCCAGCCGACTGGGAATGCCCGGACTGCGGCGTTGCCAAGGCCGACTTCGACATGGTGCAGGTCTAGCTCATGAAACCGATCGTCATCATCGGCGCCGGCATGGCCGGCTTTACGGTTGCCCGCGAACTGCGCAAGCTCGACAAGGAAATACCGCTCGTTATCCTGACTTCGGACGCCGGCGGCTTTTATTCCAAGCCGATGCTGTCGAATGCGTTTGCTCAGAACAAGCACGCCGCGCAATTGATTACCCAGAGCGCCGAGCAGATGGCGGCCCAGCTCAACGCCACCATCCTTGCGGCGACGCATGTGCAAGGTGTCGACACGGCATCCAGGTCGATCGCCATTGACGGCACGGCCATCGAATACGAAAAACTCGTGCTCGCCGTCGGTGCCCAGCCGATCCGCCTTGCCATCGACGGCGACGGCGCCGACCAGGTGCAGTCGGTCAATCATGTCAGCGATTACGCGCGCTTTCGCGATCTGGTCGCGCTGCCCAAGCACGGCACCTCGGCGCGGGTGACGATCCTGGGCGCGGGACTGATCGGTTGCGAATTTGCCGACGACCTGCGCGGCGCCGGCCATGCGGTCACCCTGGTCGACCCGAGTGCGCTGCCGCTGGCGGCACTGGCCGCACCGGCACTCTCGCGCGGCCTGCTGGCCGCGCTCACGGCACGCGGCATCGTCCTGCACCTGTCGACGACTGCAACGCGCATCGACCGCCAGGGCGAAAACCTGCAGGTCACGCTGGCAAACGGCGTCACGTTCGACACCGACATCATCCTGTCGGCAGTCGGCCTGCGACCGGACCTGAGCATTGCCACGCAGGCGGGCCTGGCGACCGGGCGCGGCATCCTCATCGACGCCAGCGGCCAGACCAGCGCAGCCGACGTCTATGCAGTCGGCGACTGCGCCGAATACATCGTCGATGCACAGGGCGGCACCCGCATCCTGCCCTACATTGCGCCGTTGATGACGGCTGCACGCGCCATTGCCCGTACGCTCACAGGCACACCAACGACGATCGATATCAAGGATGCGCCGGTCATCGTCAAGACGCCGAGCTATCCGATCGCACTGGTGCCGCCGCCGCTGCAGGCGCAAGCCGGCGGCGCCTGGCGCGACGAAGAAGTCGACGGGCGCACCATCTGCCGCTTCTACGATGCGGCCGGCATCCTGGCGGGTTTTTGCGTGGCGCCGCAGGATGCCGCGATCCGCTCGGCGCTCATGGCAGCGCTCGGCAGCGCGGCGGTCGCAACAACGCCGTCAGTTGCAGCGACAACAGCAACCGCGGCAGCCAGTACTGCCGGCTGAGGCACGCGCGGGCATTCGGTACAATCGCCGCATGCCCTCCGAATTCGACTTGATCAAGCAGTACTTCACGCGCCCGCCTTGCGGCGACGCCCGCATCGGCCTGGGCATCGGCGACGATTGCGCCCTGCTGCTGCCGACGCCCGGCAGCCGGCTGGCGGTATCGGCCGACATGCTGGTCGAGGGCCGCCATTTCTTTGCCGGCGCCGATGCCGAAAGCCTCGGCCACAAGGCGCTTGCGGTGAACCTGTCGGATTTGGCCGCAATGGGTGCGGCGCCGCTTGCCTTCACGCTGGCGCTGTCGCTGCCAAGCCCGGATACTGCCTGGCTGGCGGGGTTTTCAAGCGGCCTGCTGGCGCTGGCCGATTTGCATGGGTGCAGCCTGATCGGCGGCGACACCACGCGCGGGCCCCTCAACATCTGCATCACGGTCTTTGGCGAACTGCCGGCAGGCGTCGCACTGCGGCGCGATGCGGCACTGCCCGGCGACGAGCTGTGGGTATCCGGCACGCTGGGCGATGCGCGGCTGGCGCTTGCCGCCTTGCGCTGCGACGCTGCTGCCGACGCGATCCTGCCGCTGATCCCGCCACTGAGCGAAGCCGACCTGCAACAGGCAGCGCAGCGCCTGCACCGGCCCACCCCACGCGTGGCGCTGGGCATCGCCCTGCGCGGCATCGCCCATGCGGCCATCGACATTTCCGATGGCTTTGCCGGCGACCTGGCGCATGTTTTGGCGCGCTCGCGCTGCGGCGCCAGCGTCGATGCCGATGCCCTGCCCGCCGGCCCGATCCTGCAGAAGATGCCGGCAGCGCTGCGGCGCGACTGGTGCATGGCCGGGGGCGACGATTACGAACTCTGCTTCACGGCGCCACCCTGCCTGCATGCGGCGGTGCTGGCGGCCGGTCTTGCCAGCGGCACGCGCGTGACGCGGGTCGGCCGCATCGACGCGGCAGGCGGCCTGCGCCTGTCCGATGGCGACGGCAACATGCTGCAGGCGCCTCCCTCTTTCGACCACTTTGGAAATTCATGATCACCCTGGAATCCGGACAGACCGCGCAGGTGCGCAAACCCAACGCCCGTTTCATGCTGTCCCATCCGGCGCATCTGCTGGCGCAGGGTTTCGGCAGCGGCCTGGCGCCCTGGATGCCAGGCACCTCCGGCACCCTCTATGCATGGCTGTCGTATGCATTGCTGACAGCCCGCTGGCCGGCGCTCTTTACGCCGCTGAACTGGGCGATCATCATCGGCGTCGGCTTTCTGGTCGGCGTCTGGGCCTGCGACAAGACCGGGCGCGACCTCGGCATTGCCGACCATGGCAGCATGGTCTGGGATGAAATCATCGCCTTCTGGCTGGTGCTGCTGTTGCTGACGCCGGCCGGCGGCGCCACCCAGTTCTGGGCCTTCGTCTGGTTTCGCTTCTTCGACATGGTCAAGCCGCCGCCGATCGGCTACTTCGACCGGCATCTGAAAGGCGGCTTCGGCGTCATGTGGGACGACATCATGGCCGCCTTCTACACGCTGCTGCTGTTTGCCCTGTGGCGCGTGCTGTGAGCGCCATCGCCGGGGCAGACGCGCAGGCGCCGCGCTGGCAATTCTGGATCGACCGTGGCGGCACCTTCACCGACATCGTCGCGCGCCGCCCGGACGGCAGCCTGGTCACCCGAAAGCTCCTGTCGGAAAATCCCGAGCAGTATGCCGATGCGGCCCTGGCCGGCATGCGCCAGTTGCTTGGCCTGGCAACGGATGCGCCGATTCCCGCGGCGCTGGTCGCCTCGGTCAAGATGGGCACCACGGTTGCCACCAATGCGCTGCTGGAGCGGCGCGGCGCGGCGACGGCGCTGTGCATCACGCGCGGCTTCGGCGACGCCCTGCGCATCGGCTACCAGAACCGGCCGCGCCTGTTCGATCGCCACATCGTCTTGCCGGAACCGCTTTACGGTCATGTGATCGAGGTCGGCGAGCGCATCGCCGCCGATGGCGCGGTCGTCGTGCCGCTCGATGCGGCTGCCGTGCGCACGCAGTTGCAAGCCGCCTTCGATGCCGGCTTCCGCAGCCTGGCAATCGTGCTCATGCATGGCTACCGTCACTGGCAGCATGAAGCGGCGATTGCCGCGCTGGCCGAACAGATCGGCTTTGCGCAGGTATCGGTATCGCACCGGGTCAGTCCGCTCATGAAGCTCGTCGCCCGCGGCGACACCACCGTGGTCGATGCCTATCTTTCGCCGATCCTGCGCCGCTATGTCGACCAGGTCGCCGCCAGCATGCAGGACGTGCGCCTGCTGTTCATGCAGAGTAACGGCGGCCTGACCGATGCCCACCTGTTCCAGGGCAAGGATTCGATCCTTTCCGGCCCGGCCGGTGGCATCGTCGGCATGGCGCGCACCGCGCAGGCTGCCGGCCTGACGCGCGTGATCGGTTTCGACATGGGCGGCACCTCGACCGATGTCTCGCATTTCGCCGGCGAATTCGAACGCGACTTCGATACCCAGGTCGCCGGCGTGCGCATCCGCGCGCCGATGATGCGCATCCACACGGTGGCCGCCGGCGGCGGCTCGATCCTGCATTTCGACGGCAGCCGCTACCGGGTCGGCCCGGACAGTGCCGGAGCCAACCCCGGTCCGGCCTGCTACCGGCGCGGCGGTCCGTTGACGGTGACCGACTGCAACCTGATGCTGGGCAAAATCCAGCCGGCTTATTTTCCATCTGTCTTCGGACCGGCGGCGGACCTGCCGCTCGATCATGCAAACGTCGCCGCTCAGTTCGCGTTGCTGGCCGAACGCATCAATGCAGCGACCGGCAGCACGGCCTCGCCCGAGCAGGTGGCCGAAGGCTTCATCGACATCGCCGTCGGCCGCATGGCCAATGCGATCAAGTTCATCTCGGTGCAGCGCGGCCACGACGTCACCGACTACACCCTGTGCACGTTCGGCGGCGCCGGCGGCCAGCACGCCTGCCGGGTGGCCGACGCGCTCGGCATGACGCGGGTGTTTGCGCATGCGCTGGCAGGCGTGCTGTCGGCCTATGGCATGGGCCTGGCCGAGCAGCGGGCAATGCGCGAAAAAACCCTGGAACTGCCCCTGACGCAGGCAGCGCTCGACGTCGCCGGGCAGGAGGCCGACCGGCTGGCGGACGCGGCGCGCGACGCCTTGCTGGCGCAGGGACTGACTGCAGGACAGATCGGCATCGTGCGGCAGGCCCACCTGCGCTACGACGGGTCGGACTCGACCATCATGGTGCACCTGACCAGCCTGGCGGCGATGCGCGGCGCCTTCGACGATGCCTATCGCCGCCGCTATGCCTTCCTGATGCCGGGTAAATCGCTGGTGATCGAATCGATCTCGGTGGAGGCGATCGGGGCAACCGATGCCGATGCCGTTTCCGTCGACGCTGCCGCTGCTTCCGGCCCCGCTACAAGCGACGCTGCGCGGCATGCCAGTGCAGCGGCCGGCGAAGCCGCGCTGCCGGCACCGACTCCCCTTTCCAGCGTTCGCCTCTATGCCGGCGGCCAGTGGCACGCTGCGCCGCTGTTCGAGCGCCGCGCCCTGCACCCCGGCGCACGCATTGCCGGCCCTGCCATCGTCGCCGAGCAGAACGGCACCAACATCGTCGAGCCCGGCTGGCAGGCAACCATCACCGATGCCGGCCACCTGATGCTGGAGCGCGTGACGCCGCGCATCAGCATGCATGCGCCGGGCACCAGCGCCGACCCGGTGCTGCTGGAAGTGTTCAACAACCTCTTCATGAGCATTGCCGAACAGATGGGCCTGCGCCTGCAGAACACCGCGATGTCGGTCAACATCAAGGAGCGCCTGGATTTCTCCTGCGCGCTGTTCGACGCCGCCGGCAACCTGATCGCCAACGCGCCGCACATACCGGTGCACCTGGGCTCGATGGGCGAGAGCATCCGCACCGTCATCGGCGAAAACGCCGGCCGCATGCAGCCGGGCGACGTCTACATGTTGAACGACCCGTATCACGGCGGCACCCACCTGCCCGACATCACCGTGATCACACCGGTCTTCGATGCCGCCGGCGGCGCGATCCTGTTCTATGTCGGCTCGCGCGGCCATCATGCCGACATCGGCGGCATCACGCCGGGTTCGATGCCGGCCAACAGCACCGTGGTCGAAGAAGAAGGCGTGCTGATCACGAACTTCCAGCTGGTGCGCGGCGGCCGCTTCCTGGAAGCCGAAACGATCGCGCTGCTCGACGCCGGCCCGCATCCTGCCAGGAACATCGCGCAGAACCTGGGCGACCTGCAGGCCCAGGTGGCGGCCAACCAGAAGGGTGTCGAGGAGCTGGGCAAGATGGTGGCGCATTACGGCCTGCCGCTGGTGGCGGCCTACATGCAGCATGTGCAGGACAATGCCGAGGAAGCGGTGCGACGGGTCATCGGCGCCCTGCAGGATGGCGCCTGCGACTACCGGCTCGACAACGGCGCCGTCATTCGCGTGACCATCCGGGTCGACCGCGCCGCGCGCAGCGCCGACATCGATTTCACCGGCACTTCGGCGCAGCTGCCCGACAATTTCAATGCGCCCAGCGCCATCTGCACGGCCGCCGTCCTGTATGTCTTTCGCACCCTGATCGAGGACGACATACCGCTCAACGCCGGTTGCCTGAAACCCTTGAACATCATCATCCCGCCCGGCTCGATGCTCAGCCCGCGCTATCCGGCAGCTGTTGTCTCCGGCAACGTGGAGACGTCGAGCTGCATCACCAATGCGCTGTATGGCGCGCTCGGCAACATGGGCTCGGCGCCGGGCACGATGAATAATTTTACGTTCGGCAATGCGCAGCATCAGTATTACGAAACGATTGCCGGCGGCTCCGGCGCAGGCAATGGTTTCAACGGTTGCGACGCGGTCCAGACGCACATGACCAACTCGCGCATGACCGATCCGGAAGTCTTCGAATGGCGCTATCCGGTGCGGGTCGAGCGGCATGCGATCCGGCCGCATTCCGGCGGCGACGGCAAGTGGCATGGCGGCAATGGCGCGGTGCGTGCAATCCGCTTCCTGGCGCCGATGACGGCGCAGATCCTGTCGAACAACCGCACGGTCGCGCCCTTCGGCATGGCCGGGGGCGGGGCCGGCGCCTGCGGACGCAATACCGTCGAGCGCGCCGACGGCAGCATTGACGCGCTCGGCCCGGTTGCCAGCGTGACGATGCAGGCGGGCGACGTCTTCGTCATCGAGACGCCGGGCGGTGGCGGTTATGGTGCGGCTGCTGAACCGGCAGAACCGGCAGAACAGGCAGAGCGCAGCAGGACCTGAAACCGATGGCGCTGAAATCGGCCGCAACACGACGATTTTTCACCGGGCCGAAATGGTAAAGTGAGTCCGGCGGCGCACTTCATCGCCGCACCTGTACCGGAGACATGAATGAACGACTTTACCGAACTGGCAAACGAAACCGGGCGCATGCTGCAGGCAAAGGGCTTGCTGCTGGCAGCGGCCGAATCCTGCACCGGCGGCGGCGTCGCCTGCGCGATCACCGACGTGGCGGGCTCGTCGAACTGGTTCGAATGCGGCTTCGTCACCTATTCGAACGCATCCAAGACCGAACTGCTCGACGTGCCGGCAGCGCTGATCGCCCAGCACGGCACCGTCAGCGAGGAAATCGCCGCCGCCATGGCCGAGGGCGCGCTGACCAACAGCAATGCCCACGTCACGCTGTCGACCACCGGCATTGCCGGGCCCGGCGGTGCGGTGCCCGGCAAGCCGGTCGGCACCGTCTGCTTCGGCTGGACCGACGGCCACCGCACCCATACCGAGCGCCTGGTGTTTGCCGGCGACCGTCAGGCGATTCGCCGCCAGACCGTCGAGCATGCGCTGCGCGGCCTGATCCGCTTCCTGGATCACGCATGATGTTCAGCACGTTCGTCGACGCTTTCAGCCTGGCGCAAATCGACGTCAATGGCGTGACGATCAACCTGCGCCATGGCGGCAACGGCCCGCCGCTGCTGCTGCTGCACGGCTATCCGCAGACCCACGTGATCTGGCACCAGGTCGCCGACCGCCTGGCCCAGCATTTCACGCTGGTGATGCCCGACCTGCGCGGCTACGGCGACTCGTCGCGGCCGGAAGGTGACGCGGACCACGGCAATTATTCGAAGCGGGTAATGGCGCAGGACATGGCAGAACTCATGCGCGCGCTCGGCCATGCGCAGTACTTCGTCTGCGGCCACGATCGCGGTGCGCGGGTGGCGCACCGTCTGGCGCTGGACCATCCGGCTGCGGTAACGAAGATGATGCTGCTCGATATCTCGCCCACGGCCACCATGTATGGCGGCACCGACCAGGCGTTTGCGACCGCGTATTTTCACTGGTTCATGCTGATCCAGCCGCGCCCCGTTGCCGAAACCCTGGTTGGCAACAGCGCACCGTTCCTGCTCAAGACCTTCCTCGGCGGCTGGGGCGCGGCCGGCCACGGCTTCATCGATGCGGCGGCGATGGCGGAATACGAACGCTGCTTCTGCCGTCCGGACGCCATCCACGCCGCCTGCGAGGATTACCGCGCCGCCGCCTCGATCGACCTGGAACACGACGCCGCCGATGCCGACAGGCGCATCGCCTGCCCGCTGCACCTGGTCTGGGGCAGGAACGGCATCGTCGGCCGGATGTTCGATCCGATGGCCGACTGGCGGGCAAAATGCGCGGCGACGGTGACCGGCACCTCCTTCGACTGCGGCCACTTCATCCCCGAGCAAAAGCCCGATGCCTTGCTGGCCGAGATGCTGGCTTTCTTCAGCGCCTGAGCCGTAGCGGCGCCGGGCGGCCAGGTTCGATGGGCCGCCCGGCACTGGTCATTCGAAAACACGTTCTACTTGCCGGACGCCGATGCCGGCAATGCGGCTGCGCGCCTGCAGTCGTTGATCGCGTCGCGCGTTTCCAGCGCCACCCGTCGGGCGGCCTGCGCGAAGTCTTCCTGCAGGTGCGCCTGCGGCGTCGCATACAGGATTGCACGCGACGAGTTGATCATCATGCCGGCGCCGTCGGCGCTGCGGCCGGCGGCAACCGTTGCGGCAATGTCGCCGCCCTGCGCGCCGATGCCCGGCACCAGCAGCGGCATGTCGCCCACCACCGCGCGCACGCGCGCCAGTTCATCCGGAAAGGTGGCGCCCACCACCAGCGCACACTGGCCGTGGCTGTTCCAGCGCTCGGCCACCAGGCGCGCAACATGCAGGTAGAGCGGCGTGCCGCCGGCGTCGAGAAACTGCAGGTCGGAGCCGCCCGGGTTGGAGGTGCGGCACAGCACGATGGTGCCGCGGTCGGCGCGTTCCAGGTAGGGCGCGACCGAGTCCGAGCCCATGTACGGATTGACCGTGACCGCATTGGCGTCATACCGCTCGAAGGCTTCGCGCGCATACTGCTCGGCCGTCGCACCGATGTCGCCGCGCTTGGCGTCGAGGATCAGCGGCACGTGCGGATAGGCGGTGCGCACATGGCGGCACAGCGCTTCGAGCTGGTCTTCCGCCCGCAGCGCCGCGAAATAGGCGATCTGCGGCTTGAAGGCGCAGACCAGGTCGGCGGTGCTGTCGACGATCGCCTTGCAGAAGGCAAAGATGCCGTCCGGCTTGCCGCGAAACTGCGCCGGCATGCGCGCGAGGTCCGGGTCGAGCCCGACGCAGAGCAGCGAATCGCTGGCCGTCCATGCGCTGCGTAACTGTTGGAGGAAGGTCACGTCGAAATCCTTTTGTGGCGCTCGGGCCGGTAGCCGCATTGTAACGTGCCGTGCTATCGTTTCGCCCTGCGCAGGCTGCGCCGTCGGTGCTTTTCTGCAACCCCGGCCCGCCCTGCACCAGACAATTCAACGGAGAGAACATGACGACTTGCATGCCGGCCAACCCGCCGACCAACCGCCTCAATCCCATCGCCCGCATCCGCAACCGGCTTGCCATCGTCCTGGTGGTGTCGGCGCTCTCCGGCTGCAGCTACAACCAGTTCCAGACCAAGGATGAAGCCGTCAAGGCGGCCTGGAGCGAAGTGGTCAATCAATACCAGCGCCGCGCCGACCTGATTCCAAACCTGGTCAATACCGTCAAGGGTTATGCCAGTCACGA
>JANXSS010000414.1 GCA_025356535.1 Herminiimonas sp. | reverse complement strand
ACAGCCTGCTGTTGTCGCGTCCGTGCGACTTTGCATCGTACATGGCGATGTCGGCATTGCGCAGCAGTGTCGACGTGGTCTCGCCGTGGACCGGGTGGAGCGCGATGCCGGCGCTGGCCGAAATCGTGATGGTGTTGCCATCGATATGAAACGGTGCGTTGAGCGCCGCCAGGATGTTATCGATCTGCTGCTGCACGGCCTGTGGTCCGTCAATCTGGTGCAGCAGGACGACGAATTCATCGCCGCCCATGCGTGCAACCGTGTCTTCGTAGTCCACCTTGGCGGCAATGCGCAGGGCGCATTCCTGCAGCAGCAGGTCGCCGGCGCCATGGCCCATGCTGTCGTTGATCAGCTTGAAGCGGTCGAGGTCGATGAAGACCACCGCATTCTGCTCGCCGGGGCGGCTGCGGATGATGGCCTGGTCGATGCGGTCCTGCAGCAGGCTGCGGTTTGCCAGGCCGGTCAGGGTGTCGTGGCCGGCCTGATGTCGCAGCTCATCCTGGTAGCGGATGCGCTCGGTGCAATCGGTCTGGAAACCGACGTAATGGGTCACCGTTCCCTGCTCATCGCGCACCGGCGAGGTATGCAGGTCGACCCAAAAGGTAGAGCCGTCTTTCCTGTAATTGCGCAGCAGCGCATGGCCGTCCTGTTGCATCTGCAGCGACAGCCGCAGGCTGCGCAGGCCGGCCTGGTCCGACTCGGCACCCTGCAAGAAGCGGCAGTTCTGGCCGAGGATTTCCGCTTGTGAATACCCGGTGAGGGTTTCGAAGGCCCGGTTGACGTAAATGATCGGCATGTCCGCCTGCTGCGCGTCGACGATGAGGATGCCGTTGCTCGAAGCATCGACGGCGCGCTGGTTCAGGCGCAGCGCCTGCTCGGCCTCGCGCTGCGCGGTGATGTCCTGCAGCACCCCGGCCTGGCGCACGACAGTGCCCAACGCATCCCGGATCGCCACGCCACGGCTCTTTATCCAGCGCACGGCACCATCGCTGCGGCGGATGATGCGGTAACTGGTATCGATCGGTTCGCCGGTGCGGCGCGCCTGCTCGCGCTCTGCGAGCAGGCGCGTCAGATCGTCCGGGTGAATCATGCGGTTGTATTCGGCAGTCGAAAGCGCCGTCAGTCCGGCTGGCAGCCCCAGGATGGCATTGGTGATGGCCGAGCCGGACCGGATGTCGGAGCCCGGCATCAGGTCGTAGGCGCCCAGACCGGCGATCTCCTGCGCTTCCTTCAAGCGTCGCTCGGATTCGATCAGGTAGCGCAGCGAGCGGTCGCGCTCGATCAGGATCGAGGCCGTGCCGCTGACGGTTTCGACGAGCTCGCGTTCTTCCTCGTCGGATATGGTGACGGTGTCGAAGTACAGCGCAAAGGTGCCGACCAGTTCGCCGCCGGTGGCAAACAGCGGCAACGACCAGATGCCGACAATGCCGAAGGGTGCGAGCACCGGCGCAATCCTGCTCCAGGTTGCATCGGTGGCCAGGTCTTCGCACAACAGCTCGCGTCGCGTGTGCGCCACCGCCCCGCAGGGCAGGCAGTCCGGACCGATCGGCAGCGCCGCGCACATCGATGCCAGCGCCGGCGGCATGGAAGAGCCGGCCAGCCAGCGCAGGTGCAGCCCGTCGTCGGTCACCATCATCAGCGACGACCGTATGCCCGGCAGGTAGGCGGCGCTGCCGCACAGCAGGTTTTCAGCGACGCGTTCGAGCGGCTGGCCGATCGCTGCCTGCTGCAGCACCCGCGACTGCACCTGCAGGATGGCAGCGATGCGCCGGCGGCGCAGCTCGGTCCGGTGCGCTTCGAGCAGGCGACCGGCCACTACGGCCAGATCGGCCACATGCGCCTTCTGCCGCGCCGTCAGCCGGCGCGGCGCGGTGTGGCTCAGGCACAGCGCGCCCAGGATCGCGCCGCGCCGCGACACCAGCGGAAAGCCGGCGTAGTAACGCAATCCGCCTGGCGCAGCGACAAGGGGATTGTTGCAAAAACGCGGGTCCTTGGAGGCATCCGGCACCTCCATCATGACGCCGCTGTCGACGACGATCGTGCAGAAGGTGTCGCGTCGCTCGAGCTGCGCCGGGTAGTGCGGATTGAATGCGGCAAGCGTTTGCTGCCGGCACAGGCCGATGATGTTGATCGCCGCCGACGGCACGCCCGACAGTTCGCTTGCCACCTTCAGCAAGGCTTCGAATGCGCTGACGTCATCGATGCGGTCGATATGGTATTCCTGCAACTCTGCCAGGCGCAACTGTTCGGTCTCTGCAGCTGCCATAAAAATTCGCCATGCCTGAAATTGGTCTGTGAAGAACTTCCGATACGACACGATACGGACCGGCATGCGTAACGTTGCTTGCAGGAAAATACTAACCGGTTTTCGACCTGTCCGCGCATGTCATTGCACGGGTTGCGATGATCTCAGCGGCGCCGTTGTGCCGCACCAACAGCTCCGGCGCATTGCGCTGCCTGCAGGCGCCCGGTTACTGATCCAGCCGGAACGTGATCGGCACCACGGCAAAGACCGCCACCGGCGCGCCGTCTTCGAGATGCGGCTTGAAACGCGCCTTTTGCACGGCTTCCCGCGCCGCCTCGTCCAGACGGGCGAAGCCGGAAGATTTCTGGACTTCGATGCGTTCGGCCAGGCCCTGCTGATTGACCAGCACCCGCAGCACCACCTTGCCCTCTTCGCCCAGGCGTTTTGATTGCGCCGGATATTCCGGGCGCGGCGCCTGCAGATACTGCACGCCGCTGCTCACGGTCTTCGGTCCGGCGCTTGCGATTGGCGCCGGCAGCACCGGCGCCGGTGCCGGTGCTGGTGTTGCCTCGGGCGCCGGCGCGCTCGCCACGGTTGGCGCTGCGGCCACCGGCGGCGGTGCAGTCGCAGCCGGTACCGGTGCCGCCGGCGCCGGCACGATTGCCGGCTTGAGGATCGCCGCCCGTGGCCGTACCACCGGCCGGCTGACCGGCTTGGGCGCCGGCGCCGGTGGCGGCGCCGATGCAGGTGCGGGCGGCTCGGGCGGAAACAGCATCGCCGTGACGATGGTGAGCGGCTCGACGCTGCCGGCGCGCTGCAGCAGGCCGTTTTGCAGCAATGCGACAAATCCCAGGTGCAGCAGGACGATCAGCAGCAGCGGTATCACGCGCCGCAGCAGCGACGGCCGCTCGAATGATGCCGGCATGGTCGGTTCGGCCATGGCAGGGGTGATCACGCCGGCGCGGCGCTGCTGATGATGCCGCCACCCAGGCACACATCGCCCTGGTACAGCACTGCCGACTGGCCGGGCGTGACGGCCCATTGCGGCGTTGCGAAGGCCAGCGAAAAATGCGCATCGCCCAGCGGCGCGCTGGTGCAGTCGATGTCGGCCTGACGGTAGCGCGTCTTGGCCGACAAAGGGCCGGCGGCAGCTGCCGGCGCGCTGCCGGCGACCCAGCTGGTCTGGTCGGCGATCAGGGTCGACGACAGCAGCCAGGGATGATCATGCCCCTGCACGATGGTGAGGGTGTTGGTCTCGATGTCTTTTCTTGCCACATACCAGGGCGCGCTGTCGCCGGCGGCGCTCTGATGGCTTTTCAGGCCGCCCAGGCCGATGCCCTTGCGCTGGC
>JANXSS010000238.1 GCA_025356535.1 Herminiimonas sp. | reverse complement strand
CCAGATCGCCCAGCGGGTCGGCACTCGGCGGTGTGGCATTGGCCTCGGCCGGAACGGGTGCCGAGCGTACGGCCGGGCGCGCCGACGATGCAGCGGCAGGCTTGGTCGGCGCGACCACCACAGGCACTGGCGCCGCCGGTGTGGCGATAGCAGGCACACCAGTCTGCGGAACGATCGCGCCACTGGCACCAGCGCTGCTCACACCAGGCGCCGGACGCACGGCATTTTTACCAGCCAGCGGCGCATTCGGGTCCCAGTCGCGGTTCTTGCGCGCTTCGGCTTCGTCCTGTTCCGCCCCGCCACGCAGGGTCTTGCTGAGGAACGGTACCGGCACCTTTGTCACGTAGACAGCAACGCCGAGCGCAACGCCGAGGCCGAGCACCAGACCGAGGATGAGGCCTATAAGAATATTGCCGCGTTGTCTTGTCATAAAGCTTTTGCGAGGCATGCAGGGCGCACGCTGCCTCGGTGGATTCGAGTTTTTGAAAAGGGCCTGCTCGATGAGCGTCTACATTTTTTGCGGTGCGCCGACGCCGAGCACTGCCAAGCCATTGTGCAGCACCAGGGCGCAGGCAGCGACCAGGGCCAAGCGCGCCCTTTTGAGCTGCTCGTCCTCGACCAGGACCCGTTCGGCATCGTAGTAGCTGTGGAGGTTCGCAGCCAGTTCGCGGAGATAGAAAGTGATGTCGTGCGGCGCAAAAGTGGCTGCGGCCGCCGTCAGCATGTCCGGATACTTGGCGAGTTGCAGCATCAGCGTTTGCGCCTGAGGCACCTGCAGCGGCGACAGGTCGGCATCCTTCAGTGACGCGATTTCGATCCCCGAATCGCGCAGCATCTTGCAGATGCGCGCATGGGCGTACTGCACGTAGTACACCGGGTTGTCGTTGTTTTTAGCCAACGCCAAGTCGACATCGAACATGTAGTCGGTATCGGGCTTGCGGCTTAGCAGGAAGAAGCGCACGGCGTCGGTGCTGGTCCATTCGATCAGGTCGCGCAGGGTGACGTAACTGCCGGCGCGCTTGGAGATCTTGACTTCCTCGCCACCGCGCATCACGCGCACCATGGTGTGGAGCACGTAGTCCGGGTAGCCGGCCGGAATGCCGACATTGGCCGCCTGCAGTCCGGCCCGGACCCGGGCGATGGTGCCGTGGTGGTCGCCGCCCTGGATGTTCACGACCCTGTGAAAGCCGCGCTCCCATTTGGCGATGTGATAAGCCACATCCGGCACGAAGTACGTGTACGTGCCGTCTTGTTTCCGCATCACGCGGTCCTTGTCGTCGCCGTAATCGGTCGACCGGAGCCACAACGCGCCATCCTGCTCGTAGGTTTTTCCGGCCTCGATCAACTTGTTGACCGTGGCCTCGACGCGGCCGCTGGTGTAAAGGCTGGACTCCAGGTAGTAGTTGTCGAACCGGACCTGGAACGCCTTCAGGTCCAGGTCCTGTTCGTGGCGCAAATAAGCCACGGCGAACTGGCGGATCGAATCGAGATCGTCGATGTCGCCGCTGGCGGTGACCGGCACGCCGTCGCTGGCGGCAACCGTCCTGCCCGCCAGAAAATCGCGGCCGATGTCGCCGATGTAGTCGCCGTTGTAGGCCGACTCCGGCCAGGCGGCGTCGCCGGGCCTGAAGCCGCGCGCGCGGGCCTGCACCGACAGCGCCAGGGTGGCGATCTGCACGCCGGCGTCGTTGTAATAGAACTCGCGGGTGACGGCAAAACCCTGTGATTCGAACAGCGACGACATGGCGTCGCCCAGCGCGCCCTGGCGGCCGTGTCCGACATGCAGCGGCCCCGTCGGATTGGCCGAGACGAATTCGACCAGCACCTTCTGGCCGGCGCCTGCGGTGCCCTCGCCGAAGTGTGCGCCCGCTTCCAGCACTGCCGTTACGACCGCCTGCCGGGCGCCCGTCGACAGGCGCAGGTTGATGAAACCGGGGCCGGCGATCTCGACGGCGTCGATCAGTGCCGCGCGCGCCGGGTCGGCCAGCACGGCTGCAACCAGCGCCTGCGCCAGCTCGCGCGGATTTTTCTTCAGCCGTTTTGCCAGCTGCATGGCGATGTTGCAGGCAATGTCGCCATGCGACGGGTCGCGCGGACGCTCCAGGATGATGTCGGCGCTGATGCCGCTGCCATCGAGCAAGGGTTGCAGCGCAGTCTGGAACAGCGCGGCGATCTGGTTTTTTTGATAAGAGAGCATGGGTCGACGAAGCCGGAAAATTTGAGACGGATACGGCGCATGCCAGGCGGCGCCGGTACGGGAAAACGGGTGGCGCCAGGGACGGCGGCCATCGGCTCTGCCGCGCCGCCACGCCACCCTGCCACCCCGCATCACACAGGAACCTGCCGGATTATACTGGCTCGTCTGGCGCAACAGGCGCCGCCTCGCCCGCCCGGTCAGGGCAATACGTGCCCATGAAACGCGCAATCGGGAAGGCGGCCGGGTCCCAGTCGTGCGCCGCCAGACGCGCCGGCAAGAGATAGACGTAGGTCTGGGCCGTCACCGGTCCGTGCGCCGGCGTCGTCACTTGCACCGTGCAGCGCCGATATTCGCTGCCTTCGAAAGCGTCCAGCGCCCGCAGATCGGCGGCGTCCACATCGAAGTACAAGACGCCTGTCACCCGTCCGCCGTCAGCGTCGGCCTCGATCATGCCGGGATAAGTCTCGTCGCTCAGGGCAAAGCGCCGGTAGCCTGCCAGATGTGCCGTTGAACTGCGATGGCGCCCCGCCACCACGCGCTGCCACACCGGCGCGAACATCAGCGATCCATAGGTAAATACATGTTGCGCCATCGTGCGGCTCCTGCTGTGTGTAATTACTGGTTTTGATGCTATATTTACTTAAGGTAACTATTTGCCTGTCGTGGCCAGCATGCTTGACGACCCTGGCCCGCCTCATTTCAGGAGCGTTGCATGGAACGGCACGAAGCAGACGACGACGCATCAAATTTCGGTAACGACATCGAAAAGCGGCTTACGCTGATCGACAACCTGGCCCGCACCGAATTCGACAATGCAGGACGCGTCATCGAAAACAAGTTGCGAACGGCAATGGCGTCGCTCGAACAATCGACCGCCGCGCTGCAGATGCTGCTGTCGACGCAGTCACCCGCCGAGCTTGCCTCCGCCGAAGGCCAGGTGCTGCGCAATGACCTGGAAACCCTGTTGGCCAGCAGCACCCACCTGTCGCGTCTTGCCGCCATGATGCAAAAGGATTTCCATGACGGCCGGCAGACGTATGAACAGCGTACCGGCGAAAAAATTGCCAGGGTGGTCCAGGCAATCGCCAGCCATCGGGCCACTGTGCAGGACAATGCGATCGCCCTGACCGAGGCGGTGCTGTCCAAGGCGCGGGCCTCTTCGCCACGCGGCTGGCCCGGGCACAACGACGACAGGCACGCCGGCTAGGCGGCGCCGGACATTCGCCGACCGGCCGCGGCGCTGTTTCCCATTCGCCTCCGGGTCGCGCCGCAGCCGCGACCTGCCCTGCCCTGCCCTGCATTCACACATGACGCACTGCCCGCTCACGCAGCATCGCTGCAGTACGCCTTCAGCACCAGCGTCGGATCGGCCATCAGGCATGCAATTGCCGGCCCGTCATGCGCCAGCGTCGCGCCGCCGTCTGGCGCCGATCGCGCCGCATCGACGGCCGGCGCCAGGCGCGCGAGCGTGGCGGACTTGTCTGCGCCTGCCGCCCACAGATAACAGCGCTGCTGCAGCCGCAGCGCCTGCAGCGACAGGCTTACCCGCGCATGCGGTGCGGCTTGCGGCTGCAGCGCGACATAGCGCGTCGATGTCGTCGAGGCGTGCGGCCATTGTGGCGCATCGGCAAACAACGACGCGGTATGGCCATCGTTTCCCATGCCGAGCACGACGACGTCCGGGCGCGCCAGCAAGGGATCGGCGTTGGCGCGCGCGGCTGCCTGCAGGGCGGCTTTCCAGGGATCGGCGGCTGCCGAAAAAAGCGCCGCTGGCATCAGTGCGATGAGTCGCGCAGCGCGCGCCGCATCGACCAGCAGGCTCGCCTGAATCAGGGCGGCGTTTGCCGCCGGTGCGTCCGGCGCCACGCTGCGCTCGTCGACCAGCGATACGTCCACGCGCTCCCAGGCAAGCGACGCGGCGGCAAGCGCGGCGAATACCGCCACCGGGCTGCGCCCACCCGAGAGCAGCAGCAAGGCGCGCGGCTGGCGCGAAAGCGCGCGCCGCAGGTCGGCGGCAATCGCGCCGGCCAGCGCCTGCGCTGCCTGCTGCGAATCGTCGAAGCGCTGGATTTCGATGGTCATTGGCTTGTCGTCCCGAAAATACGCAATCCTGGTCACCCGCTACATGGAAACCCCATTTGTCAGACGATAGTGTATTTGCTCGTCAATGTCTTTCGTTCCAGCGCAGTCATTGCCAGGAACGGCGTACCTCTGTCGGCCTGACGATCCTGCATGCGCGTTTTTAACGCTTGCTCGGGCGGGCCGGACGAAGCCGAGGCAGCTGCCAGCAACGTTTTTGCTTTTTCCCGCCTTTATTCTCTATACTTTTTCAGCCGAAATTCAAAGGCGGCGATGCGACGGGCAATGCTCATGCCTGCATTCGAGATCAACGGAGGACATAATGAAACAAAAACACACCTGCTCACAGGTCGTATCCGCCTGCGCGCTGCTGGCCCTGAGCGCTTGCATGACGGCATACGGCAGAAGTAACGACGATGCCGTCGCCTTGGCCCCGACCCCGGCAGCCAAAGCGGCAACTTGCACCGAGATGGCAACCATGACGGTACCGGCAACATCCATCGGCCTGCCAACCACCGGCGCGGCCGTGACAAGTGCCACGCTCGTTGCGGCCGCAGGCACGGGCCCGAGCGCCGTGGGCGAATATTGCAAGGTGCTGGGTGAAATCAACCCGGTCGATTCCGCCGCGCCGAAGATCAGGTTCCAGCTGAACCTGCCGACGGTATGGAACCACAAAGCGGTCATGTTCGGCGGTGGCGGCTACAACGGCTCGATTGCCGCCGGCGTCGGCAACGTACCGGCCGGGCCGGTCGACAAGCTGGTGCCGCTCGGACGGGGTTATGCGACCTTCGGCAGCGACTCGGGACATCAGGCCAATGCCAACGGCAGCCGCGACGGTTCCTTTGGCGCAAACGATGAAGCCCTGAAAAATTTCTCCGGCGACGCGATCAAGAAAACCAGGGACACTGCCGGGTTTCTGATCAAGGCACGCTACGCTGCGGCACAAGGCAAGACCTATTTTGCAGGCGGCTCGACGGGCGGACGCGAGGCTCTCATTGCGGTCACAACCTATCCCCGGGATTTCGAAGGCGCAATTGTCCTGTACCCGGCGTGGAATGCAGCCAGTCTCGATCTGCAGTTCGGGCGCATTACCCGTGAACTGGCCAAGCCAAACGCCTACGCGAACCGCGCCAAACGCAAGATCCTGTATGACGCCTCGCTTGAAGCCTGCGATGCCCTGGACGGCGTGACCGACGGGCTGATCAGCAATGTCCCGGCCTGCAACGCCACCTTCACCCCTGCCACGGCAACGCTGAAGGGCGTTCCCGTACGTTGCGCAGGCGGCGCCGACACCGGCGACACCTGCCTGTCTGATCCGCAAATCGCCGCCTTCAACGTGGTCAATACACCGCTTGCCCTGAACTACACCCTGGCCACCGGCGACTCGCAGTATCCCGGATTTAATACCTGGGGCACGGACTTCGGCAATCCCGGCACCGGCCCGGTGGCAGCGACGGTTCTGACGCTCGGGTACGGCACCGAACAGCCTGGCGACCCGATGCCTGCGATCGCCGCCGCCGCCGGCACCAGTCCGCCTTACGGCAGTACGTTCTGGGACCAGTGGGTGAGGTATTTCGTCACGCGCGACCCGAACTTCAACAGCCTCGCTCTCGACCCGCAAAATCCGGGCGCCTACCGAGCGCGGATCGTTGCGCTGACCGGAATGCAGGACGTGACCAAATACGACCTGTCGGTGTTTCAGGCGAAAGGCGGAAAGATCCTGATGGCGCACGGGAAGGCCGATGCCCTGGTCAGTACGCGGGCGACCCAACAGTATTACGACCATGTCCGCAACACCATGGGTGCAGCCAAGGCAGATGCCTTCATGCGCTATTATGAAATCCCTGGCTACGGGCATGCGACCAGCAGTGTCTTCAACGCGTCGTGGGATTCGCTTACCACGCTTGAAAACTGGGTCGAAGCCGGTACCCCGCCGCCTTCGCAAGTGGTTGCAGACAGCACCGGCGTGCCGGGACGCACCCGTCCCCTGTGCGACTACCCGGCTTATCCGCGGTACAACGGCAGCGGCGACCTAAACCTTGCTGCAAGCTACAGCTGTTCAACGCAGTAATCGCGAAAAACGGGCAACGGCCGCTACCAGGTCGGAACGCCCGCCCGTTGCGGGCGCGCTGTACATGCCCATGCGCCGTACGGTGTGGCCAGGCACTGGAAAATCGCACTCTGACCCCAATTGAGAAACCGCAATCGGGGTCAGAGTGCGATTAATTGGATTAATTGGGGGCTGGGACGAAGTTGCGACGTCGTGAAGTCCTACACGCAATCGAGGCATCCACCGATAACGCATTGTCTTGCACTGCATTAACATCCGGTTGTCTCCTCCAGCCTGCCAAGGTTGGATTTAAGCCCGCTGCTTCGCGCACGCGGGCATTTTTTTGCGTTGAAACCTGGGACTGCGGCCTTGCTTTCGCCAGTCCGTGCAAGTCGTGCGTCTGCGACGCAGGCACGCTACCATCGAGCCATGTCCTGCTTCATCGATTTCAGCGCCGCCTCGTCCCAAGTGGCAGCGCAACTCATCGGCGCCCTCTTCCTGGTCGACGGCGTCGGCGGTCGCATCGTCGAAACAGAAGCCTATGATCGCAACGATCCGGCTTCGCATAGCTTCAGCGGACCGACGGCGCGCAACAGCGCGATGTTCGGCCCGCCGGGTCATGCCTACGTGTACCGTTCCTACGGCATCCACTGGTGCCTCAATTTCGTCTGTCGGGAAAGCGGGCATGGCGCCGGCGTGCTGCTGCGGGCCATCGAGCCGCTCGACGGCATCGAGATCATGCGTCGGCGCCGCGGTCTGCAGGCAGTGCCGTTGCTGTGCGCCGGCCCCGGACGGCTGGCCCAGGCGCTCGGCATCACCCGTGCGCATGACGGCTTGCCGCTCGACGCGCCGCCGTTTGTGCTGACGGCGCCGGATACGGAAGTCGAACGCATCGCCGGACCGCGTGTGGGCATATCGAAGGCGGTGGATGTGCCGTGGCGCTTCGGCCTGACGGGTTCGAAATTGCTGAGCCGGCCGTTTCGTTAAAGCGGCGTGCCAGGGTGGCGACATCGAGGCAGAGCGGCGTCCGGACAAACAACCGGAACACTGAAAAATGCAGGGGGCGGTTGATCGGCCCGCACGTGGCGGTGATCGGAAGACGCATCACTTAAAAAACACATGCACAACTGGTGCGGCTGGCTGGAATCGAACCAGCGACCCTTGGCTTCGGAGGCCATGCAATCCTGTAATTATCGGCAATGATTCGTGTTGATGAAATATCCTGAATCCTGTAAAAACAATGACTTATCTGGATTAGGTTGCTTAGTTGCATTGATTGGAGTTGATAGATATACTTGAAACCAAGTTACATGGCGGTTACATGGATGACATGGCGGGGTTTCGAGCGATGGCTAAGGTAAATTTTACGGCGGGCAGGGTTGCCGAATTTAAATGCGAAACGGGCAAGTTCCAATCGTTCCTGTGGGACACTGCCGCGCCGGGCTTGGGACTTCGGGCGACCGCGAATGGTGCCAAGTCCTACATTTTCCAGTCGAAGCTGAACGGTCAAGCGATGCGAATCACAATCGGCGCACCGGCAACATGGAGCATCGACATGGCACAAGCCGAGGCTCGCCGCCTGAAAGTTGTCATTGATAATGGGCAAGACCCGCGCCGAGTAAAAGCCGATGACCTAGCGGAAAAACAAGCCGCCCGTGATGCCAAACAAGCAGACACGGATGCCCAAGCCGCTGCTGCTGAAGCGAAATTGCAGGAATCGGCGCGAGAGCAGACCAAGCGGGATTTACTCGCCCGTACCGCATGGGACGCTTATTTAGGCCATCCCCGGCCTGCCACTGGAAAGAAAAAATGGGGTGCACAGCACCGCGCAGACCACGCCATTGCTGCCAATCCAGGTGGTATTGCTTGCAAGATTGGTGACAAAAACGCCAAACCCGCCCCACTTGCAACACTCCTTGCCATGCCGCTGCACTCCATTACAGCGCAGGTTGTTGCCGACTGGCTCGCGCTCGAATGCCTGTCCCGCCCTACTTTCGCCCATAACTGTTTCCGCAAATTCCGTACATTCATCGGGTGGTGCGCGAAGCACCCCGAATACATGGGCGTGGTGCAGGCTGATTGCTGCCTTGCTGACGCCGTGAAAGACATTACGCCTGCCAACAAGACGAAGGAAGGCGATTGCTTGCAGCGTGAGCAGTTGCCGGACTGGTTTGATGCCGTTCGCAAGATTAGCAGCCCAGTAATCTCCGCCTATCTTCAAGCGTTGCTGATAACCGGTGCTCGACGTGGCGAACTCGAAATTTTGACGTGGGCCGATGTCGATTTCCGATGGGGAAGCATGACCATCCGCGACAAGGTGGAAGGCTTGCGGACAATCCCGCTTACGCCCTACCTTGCACAATTGCTGAATGCACTACCTCGCCGCAGCGTATGGGTATTCAGCAGCCCGACCGCTGAAAGCGGCCACATTACCGAACCGCGTATCGCACACACCAAGGCGCTTGCAGTCGCAGGGTTGCCGCATGTCTCGCTGCACGGCCTGCGCCGGTCATTCGGCACATTGGCGGAATGGGTGGAAGTGCCGACGGGCGTGGTAGCGCAAATTCAGGGGCACAAGCCAAGCGCATTGGCGGAAAAACATTACCGTCGCCGTCCGTTGGACCTGCTACGCATGTGGCACGTCAAGATTGAAGCATGGATACTTGAACAGGCAGGGATTAACTTGCCAGAGACAATGCGGGGGTTACGAATCGTAGGGACGGCGTGATGTTTGCGTAGAATCTTGATAAGGGGCACCTACGCTATTCAATTTAACCGTTAAAGCGAGCAAAACCATGTATCAAAGTATCCACAAGAATAATATTTGCGGGGCCCTGACTGTTATGGGGCTTGCGGTTATTATCCCGTTGCTGCTTCTAGCACCACCTGCGCAAGCCAAATCCCTAACCTGCGATGAGTTAGTTGCAGGACTCGAGGGAAAAGGCACCCCCAATACTGATTACGGCGCAATTATTTTAGGCGTTGTGCAGACCGCTGCGCCACGTGTTTGTGTGCCAAATGGCACCATGCTAGCAACACTTAAAGCGGTCTTCGTGCACTGGGCTGACCAACATCAAAAGGAAATGGGTACTGAGGCATGGGGTTGTGCAGCGAAGGCATTTGCCAAAGCATTTCCATGTGCCGTACCTCGCTAAAGGCATAGCGGCTAGCAAACTCACAAAAATTTCTACCGCAGTAGCTCATTAAGTGTTTTATTCGCTTACAGAATCAAATCAGTGCAGTGTCTGTTACTAAATTAGGAGGATGAACGATGCTGTTGGATAAATAAATGCGTTGATTTCTATCTTTTTCTGATACACTTTAAAAAGTTGCTGCTGAGATTCACGCCTCAGTAGATGTAAAGTGCTTAAGGCTTAGCATCCTTAAATGACGCGTCCGGTGGAAGTCCGGACAAATTTTGTAGCTAGTCCCTTCGCGACAGTGCCCGCTTGGCGCTATTGTGCATTAAGGATTAGCTATGCCTATTTCTTCCGCAAGCCACGATACATTCCCGTTAGTTTCGCCGACGATTGAAGCATCATCAGTCGCTCCATCTCAGCAGTTTGTCTCGCTGGAACTCGAAACTCGTAGCCACGTTGACACCAACTGCGCCGCTTTTCACTTGATGCGCAAGCCGCAGACATTGCGTGCCTATGCATGTCTCGAAAAGGGAAATATCCGCCCAGTTCGTATAAATGGCCGCCTTGCATGGTCCGTATCTGACATTAAGCGCCTTCTGTCCGGGAGCGCCCAATAATGGAAAAGGCCCAATATTCTTTAATAGCAACATTGGACCTTGGCGTTACCAGCGGATTTACATCAAAGCCTACGTGTAAATTTTCTGGTACGGATAACCAGCGCCATTTACGCGCAATCCATTTCTTGAGGATGCGGCCTATACCCCGTGAGCAGTTAGACCGCGTGGCAGGTTGCAGTAATGGTCCTGCACTAATTGCCGAACTGCGTGCCCTCGGACTTGGCAAAGATGGCTTACCTTGCACAATGATTTCAGACCGTGACCGCGACGGGCAACCTATTCGACGTGGCGTCTATTCATTGTCCGACAGTGGCCGCTGCGCCGTGGATGCTTGGCTACGCAAGCGGAAAGGCGGTGCCAAATGATGCGTTTATGTACAGTCTCAGCGTCGGTCGTTTCGCCTGACTTTGCATTGCTGGCGCTAGCGGTGCTGGCTGGTGTAAGGGGCTGCGCATGATGAGGGATAACGTGATTTTCACGCAGTCATTGCCGGAAGCATTCGCTCAGGTGGGCATGACGTTTCCAGACCGTGCGCCGGAACCGGGCAGGTTTTCACGATTCTCGACCAGCGACCGACTAGGCGACACCGCCGGATGGTGCAAGCTGTTTCCCGATGGGGTGGGCGCTTCATTTGGCTGTAACCGTGACGGTTCAGTTTTCACATGGCAAAAGCGAGACAGCAACACGCCGCCGCCCAGCAAGGCCGAGCGCCAGGCAGTTAAAGAAAAGGCCAAGCAGGTACTGCAACAGGCCGAACGCGAACGCGCCTTGGAGCATGCAAGGGCCGCTGAGACTGCTTCCCGCATTTTTAGCGAAGCGGTCGAACTCGACCCAGTGCACGCCTATGCGATGAAAAAGGGAGTCACGCCCTACCTTGCCCGCCAATACAAAGACGGCTCTGTAACACTGCCGGTTTATGGTGCCGATGGCATATTACAAAGCCTGCAATTCATTGGCGTGGATGGCGGAAAGCGGTTCCTGTATCAAGGAAAAATGAAGGGTGGCCGGGCATTCATTGGCGAGCCGGTCAATGGGTTGTCGCTGTTGCTGGCCGAGGGTTGGGCAACGGGTTGCAGCATTTACGAAGCAACCGGCGAGACGGTGGTTATCGGCTATTCAGGTAGCAATCTGGATGACGTAGCCGCCGACCTGCGCCGCAAATTTCCCGATTCACCGCTTCGGGTTTCTGGAGACCTTGACGCGCACGGCAAAGGATTGGAATACGCGACCGCTGCCGCCGCTGCCGGTTCTGGTGTCGTGGTCCTGCCGGTATTTGCCGATGGCCGCGACCGGGGCGACTTCAACGACTTGCACCAAGCCGAAGGACTAGACGCGGTACGCCTGCAACTGAGCGCCGCGCCTGACACGTCATCGCGTGAGCTTTCGCCGTTCATGGAGCCGTGTTTGCCGAAGTGCGATTCCCGCGACGGTACCCGTGACACGCGACCGCTTACAGAGTACGGCAACGCGCAACGCCTGTTTGATGCCAATCGCGACCGCCTGAAATACATTCATGACGCCCAATCGTGGATTGTCTGGAACAGCGCCGCCTGGCAATGGGATGTTGGTTCCGGTGTGCGGTCGCTGGCCGCGCAACTACCCGCAAGGATTTATAGTGAAGGTGCCGGACACATCAACGACGCCGAGCATTTCGGAAAGTGGGCGCGGAAATCGCAAGAGCAACGCACCATCAATGCCGCCGTCTCGATGCTGTCTGACTTTGCGCCGGTACGGCTGCCGCTGGCCTGTATCGACGCTGACCATTTCGCTATCGGGCTCAATCAGGCCCGGCAGGTTATCGACCTGCGCAATGGCACTACACGCGCCGCTACGCCGCCCGATTACATTACCAAGAGCCTGAGCGCCGAAACCGTTGGCGACGCTGCCAAGGCCGTGCGCTGGGTGCAGTTCCTGGAACAGGTATTCGATGGCGACCGAGAGCTAATCAACTGGATGCAGCGATTTTGCGGCTACCTGCTGACCGGCTCGACGCGGGAACAGATATTCTTGTTTTGCTTTGGGCATGGTGCCAACGGCAAGAGCGTATTTATCGAAGTCCTGAAGCACATCATCGGTGACTACAGCCGCGCCATTGCCTCCGAAACGCTGAGTGAGTCTAAAAGGCAGGCCGGGGGCGCAACGCCCGACCTTGCGGCTCTATTCGGTGCCCGGCTGGTTCTATGTTCTGAGACGGAGGACAACACGGCATTGGCCGAATCGCTTGTGAAAAGCCTTGTATCAGGTGACAGCATGGCCGTGCGCCAACTGTACGCCGCTCCGGTTCAATTCACGCCCAACTTTAAATTGGTCATGGCAGGCAATCACAAGCCAATTGTGCGCGGTAACGATAACGGTATTTGGCGGCGCGTCCGCTTAGTGCCGTTCAATCGCACCTTCACGCCAGAGGAACGCGACCCGCAGCTACTAGCCAAGCTGCGCACCGAGACACCGCACATTCTGGCGTGGATGGTGGCCGGGTGCATCAAATGGCAACAGCATGGACTTGCCGACATACCTGCGACGATTCGCCAAGCAACGGACGCGTACCAAGTGGACCAAGACCTGACCGGTAGATGGTTAAACGAGTGCACATCGCTAAGTACACATGGGGAGGCGTCATCCGGCGACCTGTACGCCAATTACAAGGCATGGAGCATTGATAACGGATTACGCCCGGCGAGCGCGGTAGCACTTGGCCGACGATTGAGCGAACGCGGGTTCAGTGACAGGAAATCGAACGGCAAGCGGTTGTGGTGCGGGCTGACCCTGACCGACTCGCGCCATGATGACTATGCGCGGGCAAAAGGTGGCTATTGATGGCGCAAATCAACGTCAATCTATCGTCTCGGGGCGGATGGGGCGCATTAGAGGCTGTTTTCATAAACTCCTCATATATTTCATTGCTAGGAAAGGATTGTAAAACAGGGCTAAATGCGCCCCATGTGCCCCGGATTTGCTTTGATGGGGTTCTTTCATGACGACCGGCAGCGGGTCCACACTTGATTTGCTTGGCGATGCCGTGCCGTTGAAGTCTGCCAATGCCAAGCCCGAAGCCGCCGCCCTGGTGGAAGTCTTGGTGACCCTTCGGGCGCATCCAATGGTGGCGTGGTGCGAGCGAATGAACAGCGGAGCCGCAAACATTGGTGGTCGCTTCGTTCGGTTTGGCTGGAACGGATGCCCTGATGTACTGGGGCAACTGAAGGATGGCCGATTGCTTGGCGTGGAAGTGAAAGCCGAGAAAGGCCGGTTACGACCTGAGCAGACTATTTTTCTGAAGCGTGTACGGGCCGCTGGTGGCGTGGCATTCATGGCTCGCGATTGCTGCGACGTGCGGCGCGAACTGCAACCCCTGGAGGGCAAAACATGACGAAGCCGAAGGCATCAAAGACGACAGGCCCCGCGAACGCATCGCCACAGCCGCCAGCCCCTGCAAAGG
>JANXSS010000343.1 GCA_025356535.1 Herminiimonas sp. | reverse complement strand
GGCTGGCTGAAACTGCTCAGGTGGTTCGCGCTGAACCACCACGAAAGGTCGCCGGAACGATTGCCGATGTTGACATTGACCTGGCTTGCCGGATACCGCTCGCTGGTGCCGTACTGGCTGAAATTCTGGGATGCGCCGCTGACCTTGACGCTGGCCTCGAACTGCTTGGGCATGCGCGTCGTGATTTCAGTCACGGCGCCATACGAGTTCCCGGGATACATCGCCGAAAACGGCCCGTACATGACATCGATGCGTTCGATTTCCTCGGGCGCGACCATGAACCACTGCGGCGAGCCATTCTGGTTGTTGTTGTTGACCAGGGCCGACAGCAGGATGCCATCGGCATAGACCAGCGTGCGCGCACTGGCATTGATGCCGGTAGTGCGGCTGGCCATCGGTGCCTGGGTGTCGCCGATGTAGCGCCGGCGAATCAGGATGTTGGGCAGGTACTTGAGCATGTCCTCTACCGTCATCGCATTGACGGTCTCCGCCGCCTTCCTGGCAGTCACGCTTTCCGTGGTGGCCGGCAGGTGGTTGTGGTCAGCCACGGAGCGGACGCCCTCGACTTGCACCTCCGGCAAAGTGGCATCGGCGGTTTGCGAAAAAGCGGACGACGCCAGACAGGCGAAGACCGCCGCAGCCATGGGACGCAATGTCCCCGGCATGGTGGGCAACTTGTTCATGCGGATTCCTTTTGTTCTCTGTATCACTATGCGTTCGTGCCACGAAGGGCCAGGAACAAGCATCTTGAAAACCCATGCCGAAAAAGGTCGGCGACAGATATCGCCGGCCTACCGGATGGGAAATTTTCAAACCGAAAAGTCAGGACAATGAAGGGGGCGCACGGGCCTGCGGCGCAGCCCACACAAAAAGCGGGTGCGAGGCGTGAAAGAACAGAGGGGGCAAAACCGGCGAGCCGATTGCCAGAGGTGTGACGAAATCGACTGCTGGCAGCGCAGCAAACGAGCCGGCGTGGGTAAAGCAGAACGGGCAGTGCTCGAAGTGCAGGCTGTGGTCGGCTGACGGCCGTGACCCGCGAGGATCGGGGGATGCCTGCATCCCATGGTCATGCACATCTGCGGCTTGCCTGGTTGCGTGCTCGGCTTTTTTTGAACAGAGATCGTTGTCGCTCAAATATCCAGTCCAACCGCCTGCGGCAAGCGCATGAGAAATCGACGGCGCAAGCGATGCCAGAAGGACAGCAAAGATTGCTATCCAGGTAGTCAGGCGGCGCTTGTGTCGGGTTTGCTGCATTTGCGAATGCTATCACCGAAGCATCAGCGCGCGGCGCAACGCCAGCCACCTTGGACCGGGGCAAACGCGGCTGGAAATGATTGATCGTGAACGGTACCAATCCTATTGCATGACAGTGACGTCAAACTCGGAGGAGCCGAGTGGAAATGAATTTGTTGTATCAAGGGTAGGCGCACAAATGCAAAACGCCCCGGAAGACCGGGGCGTTTCTTGGAGCCGTTTCAGCAGGACGCTGCAGCCTGCCTGCCGAAAGTCGGATTTTTCATCCAGACCAGATTACTTGTGTGCAGCGTCAGCAGCTTTGGTAGCGTCTTTGGCAGCGTCTTTAGCCGCGCCTGCATCCTTGCTTGCATCTTTCGAAGCATCTTTGGCAGCGTCAGCAGCTTTCGATGCATCGGCAGCGGCGTTCTTGGCAGCGTCGGCGGCAGCGTCAGCAGCGGCAGCTGGTGCGGCGGCAGCTGGTGCAGCAGCAGGTGCTGGCTCAGCAGCAGCTGGTGCAGGAGCGGCAGCCGGTGCTGGTGCAGGAACGACGACTTCTTCTTTCTTGCTGCAGCCAGCAAGAGCGATTGTCAGCAGGGATGCGATCAGCAATGTTTTTTTCATGGGTTTTCCTTCGAAAGAATAATAAAAATGTCGCGATGAATAATTACCGGTAATTATCGCTCTGTAGGGCGTTTCCGCATGGAACGATGCGATGCAACATGACGAAACCTTCCTAACCCATAATTATAGCGGCTTTCTTCGTATTTAGCTCAACGCCTTTGCTTTTTAGTAAGTACTTCGTAAGGTTTTTAGTGTTTTTTATGCGCGCGATGACACACATCAGGACGAGTTTGTAAATTTTGTAACTACAAACGTTAATGTTCGCTTGCATTGATCACAACCCGCCCTTCGTCTGCGCCTGCGTAACTTTCCACCGGCATTGTTCAGGCCAGTTTCAGCCAGCCGTCGCAGTACCACAGATGCAGTGCTTCCCGTACATCGTCCGAAATGCCGGTCGCCTCGGACGCGGCCAGACCGCGGGCGTTGGCAAGTGCGGCCAGCACGCTGCGGTCGGCCCGCTCGACGGCAAAGGATTCGCCATTGATGAAGACATGGCGGCCCCGGTAAAGCATTTTCGTCTTCAGGTCGAGCACGATGCCACGCCGCGCCGCCGCCGCGCTGAAAGCCGCTGCCGACTGCTTGCGGGCGGGCGGCATGAAAAAGACGCCGGCCTGCGGCTCGGACAGGTATTCGCCCAGGAAGATTGCAATGTCGTCGTCGGTGAAGCGCACTTTCTGCAGTGCCTGCGCCACCTGCGCCAGCATTGCCGTGTCGAGCTGCGCCGGCTGTCCGGTCGGTTTCAGGCCGGGGTCGGCATAGCGCCCGGGCAGGTCGATCGAGTCTGCCATGAACTGCAGGAAGGCTTCGCCGAGTTCCTGGTAGGCCGGCGCGCGAAAACCGATCGAATAGGTCATGCATTCGCCAAGCGCCGTGCCCTCGTGCGCATACTGCGGCGGCAGGTAGAGCATGTCGCCGGGTTCCAGGACATATTCCTGCTCCGGCGTGAAGTGCTTGAGCACCTTCAGCGGCAGGCCGTCGACCAGGGTGAGGTCATCCTGCGCGCTGATGCGCCAGCGCCGCTGGCCTTGTGCCTGCAGCAGGAAGACGTCATAGGAATCGACATGCGGGCCGACACCGCCGCCATCGGCCGCATAGCTGATCATCAGGTCGTCGAGGCGGCTGTCGGAAATGAAGCGGAACCGGCGCAGCAGGTCGTCGGCGCCCGCATGATGCAGGTTGACGCCCTGCACCAGCAGGGTCCAGTCGCGCCGGCCGGCACTGCCCGACGGCATGGCAGGGAAGGGCCCGTGCTGCAGGTCCCAGCGCCGTGCGGTACGGCTGACGATGCGCGAGGCGACATCGTCGCGCGCGGCCAGCGCAAACAGCTCGGCCGTCGGCATGAGCGGGGCAAATCCGGGAATCGCCTGGCGCACCAGCAGGGGTTTCTTTTGCCAGTAATCGCGCAGGAAGATCGCGGGCGTCATGCCGCCCAGCAGTGTGGTTTTTTTCATGACCCGGATTATAGGCTGCTGCCGCAGGCCACACCATCGGTCGGCGGTCGGCGGTCGCCGTTGCACCCTGCACAGGCCGAATTTGCCGCAGCAGCGCACTTGACGCCCGGTTCGCTGTCCAAAGGGCGTGTGTCCGGATTACCCGCGCCATGTGCGATGCACCGATGTATTCGGCGCTCGCCTGCGTGGTCTCGCCGCAGCATGATGCAGGTTGAGCGGCCTGCCGCCTGCGGCGGTTATAATTCTGCAAATTTCAAACCAAAGGAACGGCGCCATGAAGATTGCCAAGAATACTGTCGTAACGGTGCATTACAAACTGTCGGATGCCCAGGGCAATCTGATCGAAGAAAGCCAGGACCCGATGGTGTACCTGCATGGCGGCTATGAAAATACCCTGCCCAAGATCGAGGAAGCGCTCGACGGCAAGGAAGTCGGCTTCAACACGACCATCCAGGTCGAGCCCGACGATGCCTTCGGCGAATACGACGCCGCCCTGGTCAAGGTCGAGCCGCGCAACCGCCTGCCGACGCCTCTTGAAGTCGGCATGCAGTTCGAAGGCATGGCCGACGATAATGACGAAGAGGATGAAGCCCTGATCTTCACCGTCACCGATATCGCGGACGACAAGGTAGTCCTCGACGGCAACCATCCGCTGGCCGGCATGGCGTTGCGCTTCACGCTGAACGTGAGCGAAGTGCGGCCCGCGACCGAGGAAGAAATCACGCACGAGCACGTGCACGGCGCCCATGGACATCATCACGGCGAAGGCGACGGCGAGGGTGGCGATGAAGATGCCGGCGACGCTTTCCGCAGTCGCCCGATCCACTGATTCGACCGTTGCCTGCAAACCGG
>JANXSS010000330.1 GCA_025356535.1 Herminiimonas sp. | reverse complement strand
GCAGCGAGGTCGGCAAATCCCCGCTCGGCGGCAAGGCCGCAGGCGTCTACGTCGACTCCCAGCCTGGCAACGAGGTCGGCAAATCCCCGGTTGGCGACACGGTCGCAGGCGTCCAGGTCGACTCCCAGCCTGGCAACGAGGTCGGCAAATCCCCGCTCGGCGACACGGTCGCAGGCGTCCAGGTCGACTCCCAGCCTGGCAGCGCGGTCGGCGACGGCTGGGTTGGCGGCAGGGCCGTGGATGGGACTGACGACGGATTGGCGCCATAATAATTCTGGATCATGGTGTTGATGCCTGCCTGTAAATCTGGCGGCAGTTGCTGAAAACCGGTCGCGCCACCAAAACCCACTGTCGGGCCTCCGATTGGTGCGGTCGTCAATCTTTCCACCTGGCCAATCCCGCACGCGTAAGATCCATCCGTTTGGTGCGCCGCGTCCGACAGAATTTGCATGATATTTCTCCAGGAAATAAAGTACCTCGATCTGCAGCCTGCCCCTGCAATGCAATACCGGACGGGGCGTGTGCCTGGAAAACAGGCGTGCTGTTGCTCACGAATGCGAGCGGACCGGACGATAGTAGACGTGGCGCAAAAGTTGGGAAAAATACAAACCGAACGGTTGCAGTCGAATGCGAAATAACACCGTGCCCGGACAACGTTTTATTGGCGGGCAGGGCGGTGTTCACACGCCAGGCCTGCCGGCCGGCGCCAAGTCGCATAAACTGACGGTCCCGCCCCATCGCGGCGACGTCGTTCGGCGCCGCATCAAACCATGACCGATATGCCTGCCGCCCGTTTTTCAGCCGCCGAAACCCACAGCATCATCGGCGGATTGATGCTCATCATTTTGCTTGGTGCGCTGGACCAGACCATCGTCTCGGTCTCGCTGCCGCAGATGACCCGCGACCTGGGCGGCATCTCGATGCTGGCGTGGGTGGTGGCCGGCTACCTGGTGGCCTCGACGGTCGCCACGCCGGTCTACGGCAAGCTGGGCGACCTCTACGGCCGACGCATGCTGCTGACGATTGCCGTCGTCATTTTCCTGCTGGCCTCGGTCGGTTGCGCGCTGGCGCAATCGATGCCGATGCTGATCATGGCGCGGGTGCTGCAGGGCATTGGCGGCGGCGGCCTGATATCGACTGCGCAGGCGATCGTCGGCGACGTCGTGCCGCTGCGCGAGCGTGGCCGCTATCAAGGGTACATCTCGGTGGTGTACGCCGTGGCAAGCGTCGGCGGCCCGGTGCTGGGCGGCTACCTGACGCACCTGCTGTCGTGGCGCTGGATATTCTGGATAAACCTGCCGCTGGGGGCGGTTGCGCTCTGGGCGGCGCGGCGCGCCTTGAAGCGCCTGCCGGTGCCGGGCATCAGGCGGCCGATCGATTACGCCGGAGCGTTGCTGCTCACCTGCGGCCTGTCGCTGCTGCTGGTGGCCATCACGCGAGTCGGGCAGGGCGTGCCGCTGCTGGCGGGGCAGACGCTGTGGCTGCTGGGCGCCGCACTGGTGCTGCTCGCAATCTTCATCCGGCATGAACACCGCAGCGTCGAGCCGCTGGTGCCGCCCGACATCTTTCGCATCCGCACCGTCTGGATCGGCTGTGCGATCCTTTTCATCAGTTTCTTCCAGGTGGTGGCGCTGTCGGTGCTGGTGCCTTATGGCATGCAGACCCTCGACGGCATCGGCCCGGACCGGGCGGCGCTGCAACTGATCGCCTTTTCCCTGGCCATTCCCCTGGGTGCCTTCATCAGCGGACGCTGGATGCTGCAAAGCGGTCGCTACAAGCCGCTGCAGGTCGTCGGCACAGGCCTGCTGCCGCTGGCCATGTTCACGCTCGCCTACCTCGGCCCGCATGCAGCGCTGGCGACCAGCGTGGCGCTGGCCGTGGCGGGCATTGCAACCGGCATGACGATGCCGACTTCGCTGGTGGCGGTGCAAAACGCCGTACCGCACAAGAACATCGGCATTGCCACCGCCATGACGGCGCTGTTTCGCAGCATGGGCGGCGCCGTCGGTGTCGCCGTGCTCAGTTCGATCCTGTTTGCGATGCTGCATGCAGACGGCGGCGCCACACTGGCCGAGGGCAGTGCCCACACGGTCGTGCCGGCCTCGGCGGCCCTGGCCACGACGGCCTTTCGCGTCACCTTGCTGTGCGGCGCGATCGTCTCCGTCGTGGCGCATGTGCTGGCATGGATGATCCCGGAAAAATCCCTGCGTTCGGCGCCATCCGCAGCAGCGGGATCGGCCAAGGCCTGAACTTCGCTCGCCGGCAGACAGGCATCGCGCCGGATGCAGGGACGCCGGCACAATGCGCACCAGCGCACAGATCGGCTGCTGCGAATGACGCAACCTGTGCGGCCGTGCGTCGCTGTCCTGACAGCCTGAAGTCCTTGCGACATCTCTTCCATTTCAACTGGAGCCTCATCATGAAATCAGTCGTATTCAAAATCGTTCTGCCGCTTTTCTGCATAGCGGCCACCTCTGCATTTGCCGCCGACACCGGCGCAGCCGATGGCGCGAAATCCCGTGCGGATGTCAAGGCCGAAACCCGCGCTGCCCTGCCGACCGGTCCGATGGCAAAGCAAGGCGAGGCCACCGCTGCCCAGGCCGCCGACAGCAAGGCCCCGGTGGGCACGAAGAGCCGCGCCGACGTCAAGGCGGAAACCCGCGATGCGGTGCGAAGCAATAACCTGCCCCAGAGCGGCGAGTCGGTCGCAGCCGAAGCCGGCGACCAGAAAAATGCGGTGAAAAAACCGGCACACAAGAAGACGCATCAGCATGCGCCGGCCGCGGCTGGCACGACAGCGCCGGCCGACATGCCGGCCAAATAACAGCCGTACAGGCGCCGGCGGCGGCGCCTTCTCCGGGCAGGTTGTGCTAGCGTCCGTGCAGGCACACCTGCCCATTTCATTTCTGCGAGACCAACCCATGATCCAATACAAACGGCTCGGCAAGAGCAACCTCAAGGTTTCCGCAATTTGCCTGGGCACCATGATGTTCGGCGACCAGACCGAT
>JANXSS010000279.1 GCA_025356535.1 Herminiimonas sp. | reverse complement strand
GCCGGTCATGCCAGCCAGCGCAAGCGCCATCAGGATGCCATGTCGAGCGATGGTGCGTTGAGCCATGTGAAGATTCTTCCAAAGAGTCATGTCGGTAGTCGATGTATTGCGGCAGAGCGAACCAGAGCATTGCGCCGGGTCAAACCCGGGACCGCTCAAGGTCCGCCTGAGGGCTTGCGGCGCTTATTGTAATACACCCGATTCGCGCAGTGCCGCGCGAACGGTCTCGTGGTACGCCTCGGAGAGCGGCACCAGCGGCAGACGGATGCCGGGGCCGATCAATCCCATCTGCGTCATTGCCCATTTGACAGGCAGCGGATTGGGCTCGCAAAACAAGTTGTTGTGCAACGGCAGCAGGCGATTGTTGATCGTGATCGCTTCCTTGACTGCGCCCCGCATGGCTGCCTCGCACAGTGCATGCATGGCGCGCGGCGCGACATTGGCGGTGACTGAAATATTACCCTTGCCACCGCAGAACATCAGCGCCATCGCGGTCGCATCGTCGCCCGAATACACTGCAAACGACGGGTCGGCCAGGCGGATCAGATCGGTGCCCCGACCGATGTTGCCGGTCGCATCCTTGATGCCGATGATGCCCGGCAGTTCGGCCAGGCGCAGCACCGTCTCGTTGCTCATGTCGGCAATGGTGCGGCCCGGCACGTTGTAGAGGATGATCGGCAGGTCGACCGATTCGGCGATCTTGCGGAAGTGCTGGTACATGCCTTCCTGCGTCGGCCGGTTGTAGTAAGGCACGACCTGCAGCGAGGCATCCGCGCCGACTTCCTTAGCATAACGGGTCAGCTTGATCGCTTCGGCCGTCGAGTTGCCGCCGCTGCCGGCGATGATCGGAATGCGGCCTGCGGTGTGCTCGACCGTCAGGCGGATCAGTTCGCAATGTTCTTCGACCGAGACGGTCGGCGACTCGCCGCTGGTGCCGACGATGACGATGCCGTCGGTGCCTTCGGCGATGTGCCAGTCGATCAGCTTGCGCAGGGCCGGCAGGTCGAGGCCGCCGTCTGCATGCATTGGAGTGACGATTGCTACCAGGCTGCCCTGAATCATGATGAGGTATTTGGGGGTGTGTGCGAAGACCACGATTGTAGCGGATCACCTGCGCGCGTGGACAGTGTTGCCGCTGAATGCGTTAAATTCCCGGGTTCAGATCCGCGGCCATGCCGTGGCGGCGCCGGCTCCCCCCGGCTTGAGCGCACACAGGCGCTGCACCATTGCCGGCGCCGGCGCCTCGACATGGCCGTCTTCGAAGGCGACGATGCGTAACGGCGGCGTTGCCTGCATCGCCAGCTGCAGCAGTTCGCCCGGCGTCAGCAGGAAGTCGGGGTTCGACGGCTTGCCGAAGCGTTCGTTGCCGCGTGCGAAGGTCTCGTAGAGCAGCAGGCCGCCCGGCGCCAGGCTGGCCAGCATCGCCGCCAGGGTCGGCCGGTAGAGGTAATTGGTGACGACGATCGCCGCGAAGCGCCCGGCTGAAAAAAGCCAGGCCGCGTCGCCCTGCCCGCCTGCCGCGGCGGCGGGCGGCGCCGCTTCGAGGTCATGTTGCAGTGTGATCAGGCCGAGGTCGCCGAAGGCAGCCAGGCGCGCCAGCGCCGCAGCATCCCGGTCCACCGCCAGCACCGGATGACCCATGCTGGCAAACAGCCGTGCATGGCGGCCGCTGCCGCAGGCCAGGTCGAGCACTTCACCGGCCGGCGCCAGCGGCGAAAAGCGCGCAACCCATGCAGAGGGCGTGCCGATCGGCGCGTGGGCATGGGTGGAATGCATCAGCTGTAACTCAGGCCCATCGCTTCGCGCACGTCGCGCATGGTTTCCTGCGCGAGCTTGCGCGCCTTGTCGCAACCGTCGGCGACGATTGCGCGCACCAGCGACGGATCATCCAGGTACAGTTGCGCCCGCTCGCGCATCGGCTCCTGCTCCTTCAGGATTGCATCGATGACCGGCTGCTTGCATTCCAGGCAGCCGATGCCGGCGCTCTTGCAGCCGCGTACCACCCATTCCCTGGTCGCATCGTCGGAATACACCTGGTGCAATTGCCAGACCGGGCATTTTTCCGGATCGCCCGGATCGGTGCGGCGTACCCGTGCCGGATCGGTCGGCATGGTGCGCACCTTCTTTGTCACCGAGTCCTTGTCTTCACGCAGGGCGATCGAATTGCCGTAGCTCTTGGACATCTTCTGGCCGTCGAGGCCCGGCAGGCGCGACGACTCGGTCAGGCGCGAATGCGGCTCCACCAGGATCAGCTTGCGGCTGCCTTCGAGATAGCCGAACAGCCGCTCGCGGTCGATCATCGACAGGTTCTGGGCATCGTCGAGCATCGCCTTGGCCTGCTCCAGCGCCTCTTCCTTGCCCTGCTCCTGATAGGCGGTGCGCAGCTCGTTGTAGATCTTTGCGCGCTTGCCGCCGAGCTTCTTGACGGCGTCGCGGGCCTTCTCCTCGAAGCCTTTTTCCTTGCCGTACAGGTGATTGAAACGGCGCGCGATCTCGCGCATCATTTCCACGTGCGGCACCTGGTCGGCGCCGACAGGAACCTGGCTGGCGCGGTAGATCAGCACATCGGCCGCCTGCAGCAGCGGATAACCGAGAAAGCCGTAGGTCGACAGATCGCGGTCGGCGAGTTTTTCCTGCTGATCCTTGTAGGTCGGCACGCGCTCGAGCCATCCGAGCGGCGTGGCCATGGACAGCAACAGGTGCAGTTCGGCGTGCTCGGGTACCTTCGACTGGATGAACAGCGTCGATTGCGACGGATCGACGCCGGCCGCCAGCCAGTCGACCAGCATGTCCCAGGTGCTGGTTTCGATGATGCTCGGATCATCGTAATGGGTGGTCAGGGCGTGCCAGTCGGCCACGAAGAAAAGGCACGGCAGCTCGGACTGCAGCCGCACCCAGTTCTTCAGGGCGCCGTGATAGTGGCCAAGGTGCATTGCACCGGTGGGACGCATGCCTGAAACAACACGATCGGGGTACATGGATAGTCAGCTCAGGAAAAAAGTCAGCGGGGAAAGAAGCAGTTGCAGCACACGCTGGGTGACGCCGATGACGGGCGTCATCCAGAAACCGAGAACGTGCAGGTAGGCCAGCGCCAGCACGATGAAGAAGCCGTACGGCTCGAGCCGGGAGTATTGATACGCCTGGCGGTTGGGCAGGATGCTGGTCATGACGCGGCCGCCATCGAGCGGCGGTATCGGAAACAGGTTGAAGGCAAATATCACCAGATTGGTCTCCACGCCGGCGCGCGCCATCTTCATGAAATACGGTTCGTTGACCTGCAACGCCACCAGCGCGAACGACGCCAGCAGCCACATCAGCGCCATGATGAAATTGGCACCCGGTCCTGCCAGCGCGACCCAGGCCATGTCGCGCTTCGGATTGTTGAGCTTGCCGAAATCGATCGGCACCGGCTTTGCGTAACCGAACAGGAAAGGGCTTTGTGCAAAGAATAGGACGATCGGGATCAGCAGCGTGCCGACCGGATCAATATGCTTCAAAGGATTCAGACTCATCCGGCCAAGGTTATATGCAGTACTGTCGCCAAAATATTTTGCGGCGTAGGCATGCGCTGCTTCATGCAGCGTGATGGCAAAGATGATGGGCAGGGCAAAGACGGCAAAGGTCTGGATCAGATCATTCATGGGCGAAGTTTAGCAGAGCAGGCGCACGCGCCCTGGCGGAAACGGCGCAGGTGCGCCGCGAGGAGGACGAAAAGGTTTTCAGAAGCCGAACGGTGCGGTGTCGCCGCGGCCCTGGCGGATGAGCACCGGCTCGTCGTCGGAGAGGTCGACGACGGTGGTGGCTTCGAGGCTGCAGGCGCCGCCGTCGATGACCAGGTCGATCTGGCGTTCGAGGCGCGCGCGGATGGTTTCGGCGTCGGTCAGGGCCACATCGTCGCCGGGCAGCATGAGGGTCGTTCCCAGCAATGGCTGGCCGAGTTCTTCCAGCAGGGCATGGGCGATGCGGTTTTCCGGCACGCGCAGACCGATCGTCTTGCGCGAGGGATGACTCAGGCGGCGCGGCACTTCCTTGGTTGCTTCGAGGATGAAGGTGTACGGCCCCGGCGTGGTCGCCTTGAGCAGGCGGTATTGCCGGTTGTCGACCTTTGCATACTGGGCGATTTCGCTCAGGTCGCGGCACAGCAGCGTCAGGTGATGCTTGTCGTCGACACCGCGCAGCCGGCGCAGCCGCATGACCGCTTCCTTGTCGTCGAGATGGCAGACCAGCGCATAACAGGAATCGGTGGGCAGCGCGACGATGCCGCCGGCGTGGATGACCTGCGCCGCCTGCTTGATCAGGCGCAGCTGCGGATTGTCCGGATGGACCTGGAAGAACTGCGTCATGGGCGCGCGCCTACCAGTCGCGCCAGACCGGCACCAGCCCGGCCGGGCATGCCGGCAAGGCGCCAAGGTCGATGCGCGATTCGCCGGGACTGTGGAAGTCGGAGCCGCGCGAGGCTGCGAAACCGTAGCGCTTTGCCACCTTGGCATACTCGGCATACTGGTCGACGGTATGGCTGCCGGTCATGACTTCGATTGCCGTGCCGCCCAGGTCCTTGAAGGTGTTGAAAAATTCGTCGTAGGCCAGCTTTGCAAAGCGGTAACGGCCCGGATGCGCCACCACCGCAACGCCGCCGGCGCCGCGAATCCAGTCGACCGCCTGCGACAGCGTTGCCCAGCGATGCGGCACGAAACCGGGCTTGCCTTCGACCAGGTAGCTCTTGAACACCGCCGCGACGTTGTCGCACACACCCAGTTCGATCAGGTAGCGGGCGAAATGGGTGCGCCCGATCAGGTCGGGATTGCCGACGAATTTCAGCGCGCCGTCGAAGGCGCCCGGTATGCCGACGCGGTCGAGCTGTGCGGCCATCTCGCGCGCGCGCCGTTCGCGCCCGCTGCGGGTGTCTTTCAAGCCTTTTGCAAGCTGCGGGTCGGTCTCGTCGATCTGCAGGCCGACGATGTGCACGGTCTCGTTTGCCCAGGTGACGGAAATTTCGACACCGGGCACAAACGCCAGGCCAAGGCCAGCCGCGGCCGCACGCGCCGGCGCGATGCCGTCGAGTTCGTCATGATCGGTCAGCGCCCACAGGTCGACACCGTTTGCATGGGCGCGGGCAGCCACCGCGGCGGGCGCCAGTACGCCGTCGGAAATGTTGGAATGGCAATGCAGATCGACGTTACGCATGTGCTGCGCCGCTGCCGTTTTCAAGGGTGAAAGTCATGCAGTATTGTACGCTGCATGCAACACCAGCGCTGCTGCCGGGGCGCGCCAGCCCGGGGCGTGGCCGGCGAACCGCCGATGTCACCAGAATTCACAAAAACTTTCTCTGAAGAATTATTGTTGAGCTATAGTGACCAGCATGACCACCGATCTTGTCCAGTTTGCGCCGGAACCGCCGGCACGCAGCCGCGCGCCGATGGACCAGTCCGACATCGATCGCTGGAACATGCAGGCCCTTGCCTGCATGGCGTCGAACCGGCGCGAATCGCGCCGCCTGAGCGAAGTCGCGCTCGACCATGCCCAGGCAATCGCCTACACCCGCGGTGCCGCCTTTGCCGTGCTCAACCTCGCCTCGCTGCAGATCTTCGCCCGCGACCTCGACGAAGCGCAGCGCCTGTGCGCACCCGTGGCCGGACAGTTCCACGCCATCTGCGACGGCGAGGGCGAGATGTCGGCACATGGCTGCATGGGTGCGATTGCCGGCCAGCGCGGTGATTTTGTCCTGGCTGCGCAACATTTCGATGCGGCGCGCGAACTCGCCGCACAGATACCGGATTCGCTGCACAAGTTCCTTTTGTATAACCGCATGGGCATCGATGCCTTGAATCGTGGCGATACGGCTTCTGCGCCGCGCAACTTCCTGCTGGCGCTCGACATGGCCGAGCGCTTCGGCACGCCTTCGCACCGGGTCAACATCCTGTCGAACCTGGCGTCGATGCAGCATGACCTGGGCAACGACGAGGATGCCATTCCCCTGCTCGGTGAAGCGCTGGAGATCATCGAAGGCGACCGGCTGTCGCACATGCAAGCGCTGGTATCGGGCAACCTGGCGATGTGCCTGCTGGCCAGCGGCAAGCCGGCCGATGCGCTGGCGCTGGTCCAGCCGCATTGCAGCACCGCGGACGGCTACGACCTGTCGCAACATGCCTTCAACCTGAGCGTGGCCGCCCATGCGCTGACGCTGCTGGGACAATTCGATACCGCCGCCGCCATGGTGGGCGAGGCGGCAGAAGCGGCGCGCGTCAACGCGGATTACGAAGAGCAGATGCATGCCTGGCTGGTGCTGGGCACCCTGGAGCAGGCGCGCGCGCACCGGCGCCCGGCCCTGCGCGCCTTCGAGCAGGCGCATGCCCTGCTGAGCCACACCCGCAATCCCTTCTATCGCCTGCAGATCTTCAGGGGCCTGGCGAACCTGCATGCGGAAAGCGGACGCTGGAAAAACGCCTACGGCTTCCTGCAGCAATATCATGCGCACTTCGAGGCAACCAGCAAGTCGGCGCGCGACTCGCGCCTGCTGATGCGTCATCTCGAAAAGGAGATGAAGAACCTGAAGCAGGAGCGTGACCTGGCGCTGGCCAGACAGGCAGCCCGCGAAGCCGAGAATGCACAGCTCGAAACGCTCAACAAGGAACTGACGCACCAGATCCATCACGTCAATTCGATGCAATCGACGCTGCAGGAACAGGCCATTCGCGACCACCTGACGGGCCTCTACAACCGGCGTCACTTCGAAACCTGCCTCAATGCGATGCTGCATGAGTCCAGCGGCAGCTTTCCCGTAACGGTCGTGCTGCTCGATCTCGATCTCTTCAAACGCGTCAACGATACCCACGGCCACGCATTCGGCGACGAGGTGCTGGTGCGCTTTGCCTGGCTGGTGGAACACAGCCTGCGCAGCACCGACATGCTGTGCCGCTATGGCGGCGAGGAATTCTGCGTGCTGCTGCGCGACGTGTCGTGCACCGAAGCGGCCAGCCGGATCGCGGGCATCGCCGAACAGTACGGCGCGCTGGTGATCGAACGCGACGGGATATGCGTGTCGGGCTGCACTTTTTCAGCGGGCATTGCGGAATTCCCGCGCCATGGCGCCAACCGCAACGAACTGCTGATGCGCGCCGACACGGCGCTCTACGCTGCCAAGAAAGCCGAGCGCAACCGTTCGATGATCGCGCTCGACGACCTGTAGGCAACCCGGCAGCACCGGCCAGCCCTACTGCAGGAAACCCTCGATCATCCGCGCCAGGATTTCCGGCTGGTCGTGATGCAGCATGTGGCCGGCATCCTCGATCAGGGCGGTCTGCACCTGCGGTATGCAGGCGATGCGGCGATCGATTTCAAGGCGCGCCGCCTCTTTCGGTCCCATCCAGCGCCAGACATCGGTCTGCGCCGCCTCCACCCACAGCACCGGCGCGGCAATGCGCTTCCAGCACGCCATGACTTCCTCGACCCGGTACAGCACCGGGCTGCTCAGCTTGTGGGCGGCGTCGCCGAGGATCTGCCAGACGCCGGCGGCGTCGGGCGCCGCCCACTGGCCCGAAAGGTAGGCGGCGCGCGCATCGGTGAGGCGCGGATTGGTTTTCTGCAGGCGGCTGGCAACCGCAGCCTGGGTCGGATAGCCGCGCAGCTGGGCCGGCGTGCGCAGTTCGTCGAGCCATTTTGCATAGCGCGCGGGCGCGACCTCGGGACTGGTGGTCGGCATGCCGAAACCCTCCAGGTTGATCAGCCGGCGTACCCGCTCGGGCCGCACGCCGGCATAGATCGTCACCACGTTGGCGCCCATGCTGTGGCCCAGCAGGTCGACCGGCGTACTCGGACTGTAGTGCGACAGGATCGCGTCGAGGTCGCCCAGGTAATCGAGAAACCAGTAGGAATCGGCGCCGGAATCGTCGGTGCGGCCGAAACCGCGCCAGTCGGGAGCGACCACGTGCCAGTCGCCTTCGAGGCAATCGACGACGAACTGGAACGAGGCCGCGACATCCATCCAGCCGTGCATCATGAACAGCAGCGGCGCATCGGGATCGCCCCAGTGGCGGACATGGTAGTTCAGGCCACGGACCTTGATAAATTCGGAGCGAGATGGTTTCATGGGGCAGGCAATCGAAATGGGTAGCGGGTTGGCAACCGGCACGACCGCTGTGGGCCAATGCCGGCAAGTGAACGTACAACGATAAAAAGAACGACCGTTCGAATAATTATACTGGAGACCGCATGGCAATCGCCGACCAAGACCGCCCGACGGTGCAGACCGCTGCGCCTGCCGATGGCTATGCCGCGTTGTACGACGCCTTCCGCTGGCAGGTGCCGCAGCAGTTCAACATCGCGCAGGCCTGTTGCGCCCGCTGGGCCGACGCGCCGCAGCGCATCGCCATCCAATATGAAGACGAGAGCGGCGCGACCGCCACCCTCACCTACGCGCAACTGCAGGCGCAGGCGAACCGGCTGTCGAATCTGCTGCGCGCCCTGGGTGTCGGTATCGGCGACCGGGTCGCCCTGATCCTGCCGCAATGCTGCCAGACGGCGGTGGCGCACATGGCCTGTTATCAGCTCGGTGCGGTCGCCATGCCGCTGTCGATCCTGTTCGGGCCGGATGCACTGGCGTTCCGGTTGCAGGATAGCGGCGCCGTGGCGGCCATCGTCGATGCCTTGGCAAGCGCGCCGGTGGCTGCGTTGCGGGCGACGTGCCCGGCACTGGCCCATGCAGTCTGTGTTGGCGGCGACAGCAGCAGCGGCATGCTCGACTGGGACGCCTGCCTGGCCGGCCAGAGCGACGCCTTCACGCCGGTCGCCACTCTCTGCAGCGATGCGGCAGTGCTGATCTACACCAGCGGCACCACCGGCGCGCCGAAAGGCGCCCTGCTGCCGCATGCGGCGCTGATCGGCAACCTGTCCGGATTCGTCGCTTCGCAGAACTGGTTTCCGCAGGAAGGCGACGTGTTCTGGTCGCCGGCGGACTGGGCCTGGACCGGCGGCCTGATGGATGCGCTGTTGCCGACGCTTTATTTTGGCAAGACCATCATCGGCTACCGCGGCAGGTTTTCGGCGCAGGCGGCGTTTCATCTGCTGGAAAAATATGCCGTCACCAATACCTTCCTGTTTCCGACGGCATTGAAGATCATGATGAAGGCGGTGCCGCTGCCGCATGCGCACTACCGGCTGCGCCTGCGCGCCATCATGAGTGCCGGCGAAGCGGTCGGCGACACGGTCTTCGACTGGAGTCGCAGCGCGCTGGGCATCACGATCAACGAAATGTTCGGCCAGACGGAAATGAACTACATCGTCGGCAACAGCGCCGAAAAATGGCCGGCCAAACCCGGCAGCATGGGCCGGGCGTATCCCGGCCACCGGGTTGCCGTCATCGATGACGACGGCAACGTTGCCGCCCCCGGCACGGTCGGCGACGTCGCCCTGCACCGCTGCGATATCCACGGCCATCCGGACCCGGTGTTTTTTCTGGGCTACTGGAACAATGCGCAGGCAACCGCAGACAAATTCAGCGGCCACTGGTGCAGAACCGGCGACCTCGCAGCCATGGATGCCGACGGCTACCTCTGGTACCGGGGCCGCGCCGACGACATGTTCAAGGCCGCCGGCTACCGGATCGGTCCGTCCGAAATCGAGAATTGCCTGGTCCGGCATGCGGCCGTTGCCAATGCCGCCGTGGTGCCGAAACCGGATGCGCAGCGCGGCAACATCGTCAAGGCATTCGTCGTCGTCGCCCCGGGCAGAACGCGCAACGCGGCCGCCGATTCTGCACTGGTGGCCGAGTTGCAGGACCTGGTGCGGGCCAGTCTGGCGCCGTACGAGTATCCGAAAGAGATTGAATTCGTCGACATGCTGCCGATGACCACGACCGGCAAGGTGCAGCGGCGGGTGCTGCGATTGCTCGAAGAAAGCCGCGCCGCGCCGCCAGCGTAAGCGTCAGTACAGCGACACCGCCTGCGACCGGATCAGTGCGATCACGGCGCGCAGTTCACGCTCCAGCGGCCGGTCTTCATCGAGCCAGGGCGAATGTTCACGCAGCCGCGCGCAGAACTGGCTGGCTTCGCGTCCGAGGCAGACCGGCGCCGTCTTCTCGCGCAGGGCGACGGCCTGGTTGGCCGCGATTGCAACGGCAGCCGTGACCTGTTCGCTCAGCTCCAGCACCCGCAGGCAGTCGCGCGTGGCAATGGTTCCCATGCTGACCTTGTCCTGGTTGTGACACTCGGTCGAACGCGAGAACACTGACGCCGGCATGGTCTGCTTGAGCGCTTCGGCAGTCCAGGCGGAGACGCCGATCTGCACCGCCTTGAAACCGTGATTGATCGCCGCCCGGCGCCCGGTCGAGCCCGACAGGTTTTGCGGCAAGCCGTGGTTGTATGTGGCGTCCACCATGAGCGCGAGCTGCCGGTCCTGCAGGTCGGCAATATTGGCCACCGCGGTTTTCAGGCTGTCCATGGCGAACGCGATATGGCCGCCGTAGAAATGCCCGCCATGCATGACTTCTTCGGCAATGCCGTCGATGAGCGGATTGTCGTTGGCGCTGTTGATCTCGTTTTCGATATCGGTGCGTATCCAGCGCAGGGCGTCGCGCAGCACGCCGATCACATGCGGCGCGCACCGAATCGAGTAACGGTCCTGCAGGCGCGGGCCGACCGTCTTCGGCGCGGCGGCGGCGGCCTGAGCGCCACCGCCGTCGGGCGAAGCGACCGGCGCCGGCAAATCGCTCCAGACCCAGGCTGCGGCTTCGATCTGGCCGGCGTGCGGCTTGACGGCAAACAGGCGCGGATCGAAGTGCCCGCGATTGCCCTGCAATGCAACGCTGGCCAGTGCGGTGATGCGGCAGGCAAAACGCGACAGGTGCTCGGCGCGCGAAAAAGCCAGGCAGGCCAGGCCGGTCATGACGGCGGTGCCGTTCATCAGCGCCAGCCCTTCCTTGGGCTTCAATACCAGCGGCTGCAGACCGGCTGCCTGCATCGCATCGGCTGCCGGCTGCCGCTGCCCCTGGTACATCACGTCACGCTCGCCGAGCAGTGCCGCCGCAACATACGACAGCGGCGTCAGATCGCCGCTCGCGCCGACCGAGCCTTCGGCGGGAATGCAGGGCAGGATGTCGTGGTTGATGAAAGCGGCCAGCTGCGCGAGCAGCGCCATGCGCACGCCGGAGTAGCCCTGGCACAGCGAAACCAGGCGGCATGCCAGCACGCTGCGCGTCTCGACGGCATCGAGCTCGCGGCCGAGGCCGCAACCGTGATAGCGGGTCAGCTGCAGCGGCAATGCATCGACCAGGTCGGCCGGAATCGTGACCGTGCAGGAATCGCCATAACCGGTGTTGACGCCGTAGATCGTCGCGCCTTGTTCGAGCAACCTGGCCAGGAAATCCGCGCCGCTCCCGACCCGCCGAACGAACCCGGCGTCGGTCGACAGCGCCACCCTGGCGCTGCCGTGCGCAATATCGAGGATCTGTTCGATCGTGATTGCGGCTGCACCGAATTCGATTGTCTGCATGTTTGTTTTTTCATGACATGCGCCGGCAATGGCGGCCGGTGCGCAGATGGATTGCAGGGTCAGGACGCCGGCGCGGGCACCACATTGTCGGCCACCGCAGAGCGCGACAGTGCCGTCATCGCCCGCTCGATGCGCATGGTCTGCACGCCGGTGGTCGACAGCACTTCTTCAGCCAGCATGCCGACCATCATCGCGCGATCGCCGGCTGCCGACATTTCCCCGGCGGTGCGCTCGGTCATGCTGGCCGCCTCCTGCACAGCATTGACGATCTCTTCTGCGGTGGCGCGCTCGCTTTCGAGCCTGGTGCCGGCGCTGCGGGCATGCTCGAGGAGTGAATCGGCGCGCGCCGAAAGTGCCGACATCTGCAGGACGCTGGCATCGATGGCCTTGAGCAGATCGACCATCAGCGCGCGGATGTCGCCGGTTGCCCGCTTGGTGTCACCGGCCAGCCGCTTGACTTCGGCGGCAACGATGCCGAAACCGCGTCCGGCAGCACCGGCATGCGCTGCCTCGATCAATGCATTAAGCGAGAGCATGTTGCTCTGCATGGAAATTTCGTCGATCAGGCCCAGCACATCTTCGACTGTTTTCGCGGAGGTCTTCAAGCCGCCGAATACGATCACGGACTGTGCCACTTCCTCGCTGGTGGCATTGGCCGCACTGGTGACTTCACCGAAGGTCTCCGACAGCTCGGCAAAGGTGGCCCTGATTTTTGCCGCACCGGTGGCCGCGATCGTGGCCGCGCCCGCCGTATCGGCTGCGGCGGTGCTGGCCGAGCCGACTTTTTCACCCGCTTCGGCCGACAGCTCCGCCATGCGCACTGCCGATTTCTGCACCTCGCCGGCGGCACTGGCAGCTTCCTGAAGGATCTTCAGCATGTCCGGTTTTTCTTCAGCCGGCGGGTCGGTTTCGTTTATCGCCGCTGTCGCCCCGGTGGCGCCGGACGTTTGCATGCCGATGACTGCAGGCGGCATGACGTGCTGCGCAACGCTGCGGCTCGACGCGCCTCTTGCGGCCACAGCACGCGCCTGCCGGAGCAGAATGGACTGCCATGCGCCTGCCAGGGACCGTGCTTTATGCCAGAGCAAAATTACCATGCAACCGCTTTCCCGAATTCATTGGTCGGCACGACCGCGCCCACCGTCAGGCGTCGCGGTCGTTCGTGAGTACTGAATACCTTGGCAATCCATGCCTCCATCTCCGGCACCAGTTCCGCCGGGCAGGCAGTCGCATCCTTGGGCACCAGGAAGGCGTTCAGGCGCTGGTCCGCATCGCTGAAACGGACGACGGCACTGGCGATCGCCGGATGCTGTTCCAGGCGGCGGGCGATTGCATCGGGAAAGACATTCAGTCCACCGACCTGCACCGCGCCGTCCAGGCGCGTGCCGACGTGAAACGAGCGGGCGTCGGCCCAGACGAGATGGTCGTTCAATGCATGCGACACCGGCCCGCGCCCGCTGTCGGTACAGATGGTGCCGGCATCGACGCGCTGCCAGCAGGGCAACAGGCGATAGGTGTCGCGCGGCGAATCGCGCCAGCCGACGCCGGCGGTCTCGGAACTGCCGTAGATCTCGATCATGCGCGCCAGCCCCGCCATACCCAGACCCCGGATGATGGCGGGATCGCACGGTGCGGTCGACGTCGTGGCCTGGATGTCATCGGCAAACGCCACGCCGCTGCGCAAAACTGCCTGCCAGCGTGTCGGAAAACCGACGACCAGGTCGCCCGGCGCAAGCTGCGCGAGCGAGCCGGAGCGGCTCAGGTCGAGAACCGGCACGCCGAGGATCTCCGGCAGCAGGATGGTAAAGAGAAAACCGTAGATGTGGTGCGCCGGAACCAGTGCGACGACGCGCTGGCGCCCGGCATGCAGGCCGGCAAAAAAGCGGGCTTCCTGCATCAGCGCCGAATAAACATGCTGGCAGGGTTTCGGTACGTTGGTCGAGCCGGAAGTGAGAAAGGTCAGGCGCTCGAGCCGGTGCGTCCACGCCTGCTCGACCACCTCGATCCAGCCGCCGAACGTACGCTCGACCAGCAGGCGGTCTTCATTGCCGGCGTCGGGCAGGCAGCAAAACTGCGAGACTGCCGCGGCCAGGGTCAAGCGATCGAGGCTGTCCGCGCCCAGACCGTCTTCGTCGAGTCGCAGATCGAGCGGCCAGTCGGCATGCTCGAGATGGGGCGGCAGCGTTCGGCCCAGCGCCTGCCACTCAGCCCGCAGCTTGCTCTGCAGGAGGCGGCGCAGCGCATCCTTGCCGGGAATGAAGGTATGCATCGAAACCGGATCGGAATGCCGGCTTACAGGCGCTTGACGAACACCCAGTAGTCGTTACCGACGGCACCTTTTTTCATGTGCACCTGCACTTTCGCAGGATCCATCTTGTAGTTGAAGGTCCATTCGAAGACTTCGTTCAGCGCACCGGCCTTGACCCCTGCATCGAAGCGGCCACGAAAACCCGGACTGTCGGTACAAGGTGCAACGTCGGTGAAGAAGTTCTTGCCGATGACCGCCTTCGGATCGCGACCGGTGATCGCACCTTCGGCCGCGTTGTACATCAGGATCTTGCCACTGCCATCCATCTTGACGGCGCCGAATGCGAGCTTGTCGAAATCCCCATCCGAAATCTTGTTCAACGAATTTTCGATATCGGTCGCGCCAAAAGCAACAATTGACATATTCATGACTCCTGTAAGGATTGCGGGTTCGCTTGCGGCCGGACCGGCCAGAAACGCGGCTTGTAACTTTATGTTACGTCACAACCGTTACAGATAGTATTTAAAACATTTTTTAAAAGCAATTCATTTTTCGGCGCGTTGCTCCTTGTCCACTTTGCATATGAATCATCGTTGTACCTCGGTTTGGCGAGTCCAGGCTTGCCCGGGACGCTTGAGGCAGCGCCCCGTTCAAACGCCTTACTTTTGCGCTTCCTTGGCTTTTTCCTGCATCTTCGCGCCAGCCTGTTCGATCGCCTTGCCGGTTGCCGCGGCCGCCTGCTTGAGTTCCTTGCCTGCCTCGACTGCTGCCTTGTCGATCTGCTTGCCGGCGATTTCGGCCGGTCCCTTGCCGGCGGCATCGTCGCTGCGCTGGCATCCTGACAGGCCGGCGGCGAGCAGGACGGCAGCCAGGCATAAAGTACGCATCGAATTGGTTGGGTTCTTCATTTCGTTTCCTTGGAAAGTTAAGATCGCTGACGCGGCGCGGCAGGATTGGCCAGCGGCGGCCCGGGTTGCTAACCCAGTCCGTTGAAACAGGTGAGTAACAAAAAGTCGACGATCTGCCGGTCGCTGTGCTGGCCCATCATCTTCAGATAGTCCACGCTCGGGTCGCACGACCGGGCATAGATCGTAAACAGCACCACCTCGGTCGGCAGGTCGCTGCGGATCGCGCCGTCCTTCTTTGCCTGCTCGATCAGGTCACCCAGCAGCTCGTTCAAGTCCAGTACCTTGCCGACGTAGCGCATGTTTTTCACCAGCGCTTCGCGCAGACTGGTGTTTTGTGCGGGTAAAGTCGGCAGGCCACCCTGCATGCGTACTTCCAGCGCCCACTGCAGGATCGCGCGCAGACGGGCAATGGCCGGCATGCTGACGGCGAGGGAACGCACATGGGCAAGCGTGTTCTCGAGCAGGCGGATCATCGCCGCGGCGGCCAGCGCTTCCTTCGACGGAAAATGCTTGTACAGGCTGGCCTTGGCGATACCGACTTCAGCGGCAACCTCGTCCATCGTCATCAGGTCATAGCCTTTGCGTGCGAGCAGCCCATTGACCGCATCGACGATTGCATCTTCACGCACGATCAGCTGCTGCTGCTTGAACGAGAGCTTTTGCGGCCCGGTCATCTGAGGTCGCTCATGGGGAATTTTTCATGGTTAGGGGGTCAATCTGAACTTTTTGGATTATAAGACAACTGACTGGAGCGGCCCCGACTTTCACCAGCTTCGCGCGATTGCATGAAAGCGTTTTTTGGCTTGCAATCACCGAACTGCCATCGCCTTGCGCGCTGTTTTTCAAAGGATCAGAAATGTACACTGGATTTTCCATCGCCCTTGCTGCCGGCACCGCACTCATCGCCGTCGGTGCGCAGGCAGCCGACCTGATCGATACCGCCATTGCAGCCGGCAACCTGAAAACCTTCGTGGCAGCCGTCAAGGCCGCCGGCTTTACCGAGTCGCTCAAAGGCCCGGGACCGTACACGGTGTTTGCGCCCAGTGATGAGGCCTTTTCCCACCTGCCGCCCGGTACCTGGGAGGCACTCATCAAGGACAAGGCGCGGCTTGCGCAGGTGATCACGTATCATGTGATACCCGGTAAAACCCTGGTGGCGGATGTAAAGCCCGGCATGACCAAAACCCTGCAGGGCGCCATGCTGCACCTGAAATCCGACAACGGCATGGTCACGGTCGACGATGCAACCGTTACCCAGAGCGACATGCAGGCCGACAACGGCGTGCTGCACACGATCAATGCCGTTGCGCTGCCAAAATGAGGCCGCTTGCTTAAATGACGAATCGTAAAATCAGATCTCTCTGCGTCTACTGTGGCGCCTCGTCCGGCGTCTCGCCTGTTTATGCGGAGGCGGCACGTCTGCTCGCTGCGGCGCTGGTGGAGGCCGACATCGGCCTGGTCTACGGCGGTGGCAACATCGGCCTCATGGGCGTGATTGCCGACGAAGTCATGCGCCTGGGCGGCGACGTCACCGGCGTGATTCCGACGGCGCTGCTGGAAAAGGAAGTCGGCCACCGGGCGCTGTCGCGCCTGCACGTGGTGGCCGACATGCATGAACGCAAGGCAATGATGGCGCAGCTTGCCGAGGGCTTCATCGCCATGCCGGGCGGTATCGGTACGCTCGAAGAACTGTTCGAAGTGCTGACCTGGTCGCAGCTCGGCCTGCACGACAAGCCGATCGGCCTGCTGAACGTCGGCGGCTTCTACGACGGCCTGATCGCCTTCACGGCACATCTGGTCAAGGAAGGCTTTTTAAAACCGGCGCATGCCGGGCTGCTCATGCACGAAGCGCAACCTGCAGCGTTGCTGGCGCGCTTTGCGGTATTCGTGCCGGACCGAAGCGCCAAGATCCTCAACCGCGACACGGCGCAGGATCTGCTGCGCTGAGCCGGGCGAATCAGGTCAATCAGGTCAATCAGGTCAATCAGGCAGCATCGAGCGCCTGGCGGAAATCGTCGAGCAGGTCCTGCGTGTCCTCGATGCCGACCGACACCCGGATCAGCGACTCGGCAATGCCCATGCTGGCACGACGCTGCGCACCCATCTCGTAAAAAATCGTGTGGGCGACCGGAATGACCAGGGTGCGGGTGTCGCCAAGGTTGCTGGCCGAGACGCCAAGCTGCAGGCGATTGAGGTAGTCGAAGCAGTCGACCGCCGCATCGAGCTCGAAGCTGAACAGGCTGCCACAGGCGCGAAAGAGCGTGCTGGCCAGTGCATGCTGGGGATGCGAGGCCAGGCCCGGATAGTGCACGGCTGCCACGCGCGGATCGGCTTCGAGCATCTGCGCCAGGGCCAGCGCACTGGCGCATTCGCGCTCCAACCGCAGGGCCATGGTCTCCGAGCCGACTGCCAGGTGGTGCGCCGCCTCCGGCCCGAGCGTGGCGCCGAAGTCGCGCAGGGCCTTGGCCCGCACCTGCGCCATGCCCCACTGCGCCGGCACGGCCTTCTTGTAATTGTCGAAGATGTTGGGATAGCGCGTCCAGTCGTACAGGCCGGTATCGGTCAGGCTGACGCCCAGCGCATTGCCGTGGCCGCCGATGGACTTGGTGAGCGCATTGACCACCAGGCTGGCGCCCACCGCTTTCGGCCGGAACAGGTAGGGCGAGGTCATCGTGTTGTCGACGATGTAGAGGATGCCGCGCGCCTGGCACAGCGCGCCGATGCGCGCCAGGTCCGCCACCTGCGTGCGCGGATTGGCGATCGTCTCGACGAACACGATGCGCGTGGCCGGTGTCAGCGCGGCCTCGACATTGGCTACGTCGGTGGCATCGACGAAGGCCACGTCGATGCCCTGCCCGGCCACTGTCTGCCACAGGCTGTTGGTGTTGCCGAACAGGAAAGCCGACGATACCACGTGGTCGCCCTCGCGCAGCAGTGCCTGCACCACGGCGCCGATGGCCGCCATGCCGGTGGCAAAGCAGATCGTCGCATGACCGTCTTCCATGCGGGTGATCTTGTCTTCCAGCGCCGAGACGGTCGGATTGCCCTGGCGGCCATAACGATAGCCCTGCTGGCGCCCCTGGAACACGGCGGCAAGGTCCCGCGCATCGTCGTAGCCGAAGGTCACCGAGGTGTGGATCGGCTTGTGCAGCGACCCGTGTTCGATGGGTTTGCTGCGGTCGCTGTGCAGCGTGGTGGTGGTAAAGCCGTATTGCTTCTTGTCGTTTGGCATGTCTGGCACGTTTGAAAAATCAGTCGACCTGGGCCAGGTTCAGATTGAGCTGCGAGCGAACCATGTCCTCGTTTTCCGGCTGCGGATTGTTGCGCTTCATTTCGATGCGGTCGAGGTAATCACGGGAGATGTCACCGGTAACGTACACGCCATCGAAGCACGACGCCTCGAAGTTGCGCAACAGCGGATTGACATCCGAGATCGACCGCTTCAATGCATCGATATCCTGGTACACCAGGGCGTCGGCGGTGATTTCGCGGCAGACTTCCTCATCCGAGCGGCCGTGGGCGATCAGTTCGTCGCGCGTTGGCATGTCGATGCCGTAGACGTTCGGAAATTTTACCGGCGGCGCCGCCGAGGCGAAGATCACGCGCTTGGCGCCGGAGTCGCGCGCCATCTGCACGATTTCGCGCGAGGTCGTGCCGCGCACGATCGAGTCGTCCACCAGCAGCACCGTCTTGCCCTTGAATTCGGAGCCGATCGCGTTCAACTTCTGGCGCACCGATTTCTTGCGGATCGCCTGGCCCGGCATCAGGAAGGTGCGGCCGATGTAGCGGTTCTTGATGAAGCCTTCGCGGTAGTCGAGGTTGAGCTTCAATGCCAGTTCCATCGCCGACGGGCGCGACGAATCCGGTATTGGCATCACGACATCGATCTCGCCGGAGGGAAATTCGCGCCGCACTTTTTCGGCCAGGTACTCGCCCATCTTCAGCCGCGCCTGGTACACCGAGGCGCCGTCGATGACCGAATCGGGCCGCGCCAGATAGACGTATTCGAAGGCGCACGGGTTCAGGCTCGGATCGTCGGCGCACTGCTGGTTGTAGAGCTTGCCATCCATGTCGACGAAGATCGCCTCGCCCGGGAAGACGTCGCGCAGGAAACGAAAGCCCAGGCCTTCGAGCGCCACCGATTCGCTGGCGATGACGTATTCCGGTCCCTTGTCGGTTTCATTGAAGCCGATGCACAGCGGCCGGATGCCGTACGGATCGCGAAACGCCAGCAAGCCATAGCCGGCGATCTGGGCGACTGCCGCGTATGACCCGCGCACCCGCTTGTGCAGCACGCTCACCGCCTTGAAGAGCGCCGACGGATCGAGCGAGAAGCCGCTGGTGGCTTCCTGGATTTCATGGGCCAGGACATTGAGCAAGACTTCCGAATCGGAGTCGGTGTTCAAGTGCCGGCGATCGTTGCGAAACATCTCGATCTTCAGCTGATCGCAATTGGTCAGGTTGCCGTTGTGGGCCAGCGTGATGCCGAACGGCGCATTGACATAGAACGGCTGCGCTTCTTCGGCACTCGACGTGCCGGCGGTCGGATAACGCGCCTGGCCGATGCCGGCATTGCCCAGCAGCGAGCG
>JANXSS010000249.1 GCA_025356535.1 Herminiimonas sp. | reverse complement strand
ATCCGACCATGGGCAACCGGCGCGATGCGCTGGCCGACCTCGGGCAGGATTTCGACCGCATGGCGGCGCGCCTGCGCACCCTGATGGAAGGCCAGCGCCGCCTGTTACACCATGTCTCGCATGAATTGCGTTCGCCGATCGCGCGTCAACAGATCGCGATCGGCCTGGCGCGCCAGCAACCGGCGCGCATGGCCGACCTGCTCGACCGGATCGAACGCGACGGTCAGCGCATGGACCAGCTGGTGGGCGATGTGCTGGTGCTGTCGCGCCTGGAGTCGGGCCTGTTGAACGGCCCGGCGGAAGACGTCGCCCTGGACGAGTTGCTGGCCGCGATCGTCGACGACGCGCGCTTCGAAGCCGCGCCCGACGACAAGTCGATCGCGCTCGGCACCGATGGTCCGGTGGTGGTGCGCGGCCATGCCGAATTGCTGCACAGCGCGTTGGAAAACGTGGTGCGCAATGCGCTGAAACACACGCTGCCGGGCGGCACCGTCAGCATCACGGTGACGCATGTAGCGCAGGCGCCGAACGCCCCTTCGTCGGTGCGGGTGCTGGTCGCCGACGACGGGCCCGGTGTACCGGCAGATCAGCTGGAGAGTATTTTCGAGCCGTTTTTCCGCAGTCCGAACAATGCCGAGTCGCTGGCTGGCAACGGCCACGGTCTCGGCCTGGCCATCGCCCACCATGTGATCAACGCGCACGGCGGCCGCATCAGCGCCAACAACCTGACGCAGGGCGGGCTGGCAGTACTGATCGAGTTGCCGTTCAGCGCGCCTTGAATCAACGACAGGAGCGGCGGCGGCCGTTTTCATGACGCCCGATCGCATCAAGACACCGATGCGCGTTTCGCCAATTATGCGCAACTCGGCGTGCTGTCGCACAGACCAGTGCCCCGCCCCTGCACTATCGTCCTTCCGAAAGTGATTTCGAATTTTCCATCTCGAACACAACTCCACAGCCGCAGCAAGGTCTCAAGGCCTGGAAAATCGTCATCAAGGGAAATCATGCGACCAATCGATTCGAAGCAGGTATCTAAAAAATGGCAGGTGGCGCTTGGCCTCGCCGAAATGGCGACGGTCATTTTTTATGTCTGGAAAAATGCCCGCGACAACGCGCGCTACCCAATCCACGGCGACGGCGTCGACTTGCACGACAACGAGCCGCCGGCGCCAGCACAACCGGCGCCACCGACGCTGAACACAGCGGCCAACAGCAAGGCCATGGCCGACTCCCCGACAGATGCCGTTGCCAGCCTGGCGAAGGGCCACGGCTTCAGCCTGCGCTCGCTCGGCCGGATCGCCATCGATGCTGCGAAGTCCTGGTCGACCCGCCGCGCCGCCAGCAAGGGTGCTGCGCTGGCGCTGTACACCTTGTTTTCGCTGGCGCCGATGCTGGTACTGGTGGTGGCGGTCGCCGGCCTGTTTTTCGGCGCCGATGCGGTACGCGACCTGGTCACGCGCCAGTTGAGCGGCATGCTCGGCGCGCAAGGCGCGGATGCAGTGAAGTCGATCATCGCCGGGGCGCATTTTCAAAGCGACAGCATCGTGGCTGCTGCCATTTCCGCCACGCTCTTGCTGGTCGGCGCCACCAGCGCCTTTGCGGAACTCAAGGATAGCCTGGATGAATTATGGGAAGTCCCGAAAAGTACCGAGAGCGGCTTGTGGGCCATGCTGCGCCAGCGCTTTCTGTCGTTCGGCCTGGTGCTGGTGCTGGCCTTGATGCTGCTGATCACCCTGGCCGTCAGCGCGCTGTTGTCGGTGCTTGGTGAAATGTGGGTCGGTGGCGTGGAAAACGCGTCCTACATCCTGTTCGCAAAAGTGGTGTCGGCCATCGTCTCGTTCGGTGTCGTCACCGCACTCTTCGCAGCCATCTACAAATATCTGCCGGCGGTGCAGATCGCCTGGCGCGACGTGCTGCTCGGCGCGCTCTTGACGTCGGTGCTTTTCCTGACCGGAAAATATCTGATCGGTCTGTATCTCGGCACCACGAACTTCACGTCCGGCTACGGTGCTGCAGGCTCGCTGGTGCTGCTGGTATCGTGGATCTACTACTCGGCGCAAATCTTTTTCTACGGCGCCTTGTTCACGCATGAACACGCCGTGCACAGTGGCCGCGCGACGCCGACGCCCAAGCCCGAGGCCGCATTGGCGCTTGCCTGACCGACGTCACGAAAGGCCGCCACGCATACACCGGCGCTTACAAATTTTTACACGTAGCCAACCGCGTTTAACAATCCCATCAAGCAAACTCGTCTTGCCGGTTCGACGTGCCGCGGCATCCGATCGCAAGCCATCATCGAGGCGATCGCAGTCCTGCGGCGTCCGGATCGGCGGCCCGACAGGTTCCACAGCGGGGACGGCAATTGCGCCGGCCCGGCGGTCCTGTCGATGCCTCCACCATCACTTGGAAAGCGAGAATGACGATGACCTATGAACACAGCGCCGCCAGCGCCGGAACCGGCAATGCCGATTTTGAATCCGCGCCAACACCCCGTGCACCGCGCAACCGCAGCACCCCCTTGCCATACGATCCGAGCCGCTTGCTCGACACGTTGCGCATCACCCTCGAAGCGAAAAACGATGCGGCGCTGGCGCGCATGCTGGGTCTGAGTCCACCGGTCATCAGCAAGGTGCGGCATCAGCAGATTCCCGTCGGCGCATCAGTCCTGATCCGCCTGCATGAAGTCACCGGCATGAGCATCGCCCATCTGCGCGCCCTGATGGGCGACCGCCGCAAGCAGTTCCGGATCGGCGTACAACCCGGGATGCTGACAGCAGACCAGACCGACCCGCACTGACTTGCGGTTGAGCGGGCTACTTGCGCATGCGGATTGGGCCATCTGTGCCCTGTGCACAGGCGGCCTACCGCGTACAACGACTTTCCTTCATCGAATGCCGGCAGTGGAAGCCTTTTTTATCGCCGAAGGGATCCCCGGAACACGGTGTCGTTTCGCCACGTTCGCTTCAATTTTCTGACAACGCGGCCCTTCGAATTCCGCCTGCAGCGCATCCAGGAAGACTCGGGTGCGTGCCGGCATCAGGCGCCGGCCGGGAAACACTGCCCAGGCCGAGATGTTCGGCAGCTGCCAGTCCGGCAGCACGCGCACCAATTCGCCGCTGCGCAAATACGCTTCGGCACCGTGTTCCGACTGCATCGTGATGCCGGCGCCGGAGAGCGCCAGCCGTGTCAGCAGTGCCGGTGAATTTGCCGTCGCCCGGCCTGGCGGCGTGCCTTCCCAGCGAGCGCCGTCGCGCTCGAGCTGCCACAGCACCGGCTCGCCATTACGTTTCAACAGACGCAGCGTATCGTGCTCCATCAATGCTTCCGGCTCGGTGGGCATGCCGCGCCGCGCGAGGTAAGCCGGTGCGGCATACAGGCCGGAACTCATCACCGCCAGGCGCCGTGCCGCGAGGGTAGCGTCGTCGGTCAGCTCGCCCATGCGAATGGCCAGATCGAAATTTTCACCGATCAGATCGACCCGGCGTGGCGACAGATCGACTTCCAGCGAAATCGCCGGATAGCGGGCGATGAATGCCGCCATCACGGGTTCCAGCACATCGATTGCAAAATCAGCTGCCATCGATACGCGCAAGCGGCCGCTCGGCTCGGCCTGCCGGTGCTGGGTCAATGCCAGGGCGGCGTCGACCTCGGCCGTGATCTGGTGCGCATGCGCCAGCACGCTGTGGCCGAAATCGGTCACCGTCAACTTGCGGGTGGTGCGCAACAGCAGTTGCTCACCGAGTTGCGCCTCGAGGCCTGCCACGCGGCGCGACAGCGACGATTTCGGCATCCCGAGCCGCTCGGCGGCGCGGCTGAAACTGCCTTCGTCGACCACCCGGGCAAACAGCAGCAAATCATTCGGTTCGAGTTCCATAGCGGTTCCATTGTTCCATCAGTAGAACAATGATATCCGTTTTAAGGTCTTCTTTGGTCTTTATGGAACGGCTAGACTGCTTCCATCGTTCCGCCAGCTTCAATGAAAGCGATCATGAATATCCTGCAAATCAATTCCAGCGCCCGTTCCGCCGCCTCCCATTCGACCGGGCTGTCGACCTTCCTCGTCGAGCGCCTGCTGCTGCAGCATCCACCAGCGACATTGACTGTACGCGACCTGGGTGCGACGCCGCATCCGATGCTCGACGAGACCGCACTGCAAGCGCTGTTTGCACCGGCCGCGCAGCGCACGCCCGAGCAGAGCGCCCGGGTCGCGCTGGACGACGCCTTGATCGCAGAAATCCAGGCGGCCGACATTGTCGTGCTGGGTGTGCCGATGTATAACTTCGGTGTGCCGGCGCAGCTCAAGAACTGGATCGATGCGATTGCACGGGTGCAGGTCACTTTCCGCTATACCGACCAGGGTCCGCAGGGCCTGTTGCAGGGCAAAAAGGTGTATGTCGCATTTACCCGCGGCGGCATCTACCGCGATACGCCGAACGACACGCAGACGCCGTACCTGAAAGCCTTCTTCGGCTTTCTGGGCATGACCGATGTCGCGTTTTTTTACGCCGAAGGCCTGGCGATGGGACCTGAAGCCGAAAGCAAGGCCCTGGCGTCGGCCCATGCCCAGATTGCCGAGACGCTCGCCGCATGATCGGCACCGTCTCTCCAGCCCGCAGCAAGGCAGCACCAGTCAACGCGCCCAGGCGCAAGGAGTCCAAATGAACGACCGCATTTCCAGCAATCTCCAGCCGGAAGCCGTGCGCCAGTCGCGCGCCGTGGAACAGCTCGTCGCCGGCCAGGCCACCTCCGACGGCGACGGCGTCAAGCTGACGCGGGTACTGACCCAAGCGCTGCAGCGCCGGCTCGACCCGTTCCTCATGCTCGACGCCTTCGGCACCGACAATCCGGGCGACTACATCGGCGGCTTTCCCGATCATCCGCACCGCGGCTTCGAAACCATCAGCTACATGCTGGCCGGCCGCATGCGCCATCGCGACAGCGCCGGCAATGAAGGCTTGCTGCAACCGGGGGGCGTGCAGTGGATGACGGCTGGCCGCGGCGTGATCCACTCCGAACTGCCGGAACAGGATTCAGGCGCCATGGAAGGCTTCCAGCTGTGGCTGAACCTGGCCGCCAAGGACAAGCTGCGGGCGCCCTGGTACCGCGACGTGCAAAGCGCGGAAATCCCGGAATTCACCACGGCAGAAGGGGTGAAGGTGCGCGTCATCGCCGGTGCCAGCCATGACGTGGCCGGCGCCATGCAGCGCGAGACCACCGAGCCGCTGTACCTGGACGTGCACCTGCCGGCCGGGTCCACCTTCAGCCAGACACTGCCGGCGCACTTCAACGCGTTCGTCTATGTCTATCGTGGTGACATCACCATTGGTGAGCGCAGCGTGCCGCAACAACGCATGGCGATCCTGCAGAACCGCGACGATGCCGATGGCGTGATGCTGCAGGCCACAAGCGCCAGCCGGCTGTTGCTGATCGCCGGCCAGCCGTTGAACGAGCCGATTGCGCAGTACGGCCCGTTCGTCATGAACACGCAGCAAGAGATCGTTGAAGCGGTCAAGGATTTTCAGGCCGGACGTCTGGGTGGCGCCGACATGGAATATGCGAGCACCGTGGAACACTGAAATCGAGAACACGCCGTGCCGGTCACACCACCGGCAAGCGCGCCAGGTCGATCGGACCGTGCTGACTGCTGAACCTCAGCGAGCGCGACGCGGACTGTTGTTGCGGCACGCCCCTGATGCGGTGATCCTGGGTGTCATGGACAATGATGCGGCCACCGTCGTCAATCGCCAGCCGGGGTGCTTGCTCGAAACAGGCATACCGCATTGCGTTCTGCTGGCCGGTAACGGTCGGCGCCGACAGTCCCGCAGGCCACCAGGAGTCTTGCCGCCGTTGATGTAGAGCTCGACCGCTCGAATCCTGTCTTCGTAGGAATACATGAACTACCTCCGGGTAGTCCAAGTTTTTGTCCGCACCCCCGCTACTCATTGCGCGAGTACACGGACACTTTCTGGACAGTTCTGACCCTGTTCAGGAGAATTTCCGTGAGGGCTTCTCGCAAGGTAGTGCGACCCGGTCCAGCGCCGGCGCTGCCAACCTGGAATCAAATGCGCAAGATGTTCGATACGATCAACTGGTATGCCGACTGTGAGGTAGCCCTGCCCCGCTGGCAAATCTGCGATGACTGCTCCGGTAGTATGATTGTGACCAGTGCTTCGGCAAGGTAAGAATTGGCTGTGCTTTGATATCCAAAATAAATGACGACCACCAGACTTGATGACAAACGGGTGTTACTTACCCAATCGAACGAATTCATGGGCCCTGCGCTTCGGGATGTTTTCGAACGTTCTGGTGCCGTGGTGATTGCCGATGATAGGGCACTGGCCCACGACCCTGCGCTGCCCGGCGCGATCGTGCATGGTGCTGGCAGGGTCGATGTGCTTCTGCTTCACTTGGCGCTGCCCGCTCCGAGCACACCGGCCGCCGAAATTGACGATGCCGAGTGGCGCAACGTGTTCGCTCACTTGGTTGATCCGATGCCCAGACTCGTGGCCGCAGTTTTACCGCAAATGATAGAGCGGGGCAGTGGCCGGATCCTTTTGATTGGCAGCGCGGCGGCGCTTCGTGGCCAGAAGCGCACTGGCAGCTACAGTGCTGCGCGTGGTGCACAACTGGCCTATGTTCAGTCGGTTGCACTGGAGTTGGCGCCGCTCGGTATACAGCTCAATGCGATTGCGCAAAATTTCGTTGCCAATCCAACTTACTACGGCGCTGAAGTGCAGGCCAATCCGCGCTTCCAGGAGCGGCTCAAGCGCGAGGTGCCGCTCGGACGCCTCGTCAGCGCCGAAGAGGACGCATTATTTGCTGCCTACCTTTGCAGTGATGCGGCGGCTTGCTTCATCGGCCAAATATTTCCGGTGAGTGGCGGTTGGGTTAACCGATAAGGCTAAGCGCCGAAAAGCGACCGCGTTTTCGGCGCCCACGGCAATTTTAAAATAGCGATTCCGCCCCTGCCCGCAGATCGACGAGGCCTTCCAAGACACCCGCGATAAAGAGCGAACGAAGCGTGGCTGGGCAAGCGCGACCTCAGCATTACGGGGTTCAAACCGGCCAATCCGTATTTGCCTTCCTGTTTTTGTAATGCGTTGATCCGGCTAAGAATTCCAGGAAGGCTGGAAACCTGCGTTCTCAGGACGCGATTTCATGGCGACTCAATCACTAGCCTGATTATTATGATAATCATTGTATTTTCAAGAAACAGATGGCGCTATAGGGCTAATTTTGGATGCGGCGCGGAACGCCATGAAGCGCAGGCAAGTGCTGCCGACAGAGAGGTTGTTTCAATCCATTCCCATTCAAAGAAGAAAGCAAGTCAAGCCCTTAACCAAACAGCCTTCGTAATAGCGTTTGCTGGCGGGGTGATGTGTTCGCAAGTCTCCGGAGCAGGCTCGTTTACCCTCAGGCGGGGCGCCACGGTGCCGCCCCGCCCCACCGCAGTGGCTCGATCCCTACAGCATGGTTGTTGTGCAGGGCGCTTCTCGAGCGCGGTTAGAGCCGCCGTCTGCCGCATGGATCGAACCGTGCTGTTTTCTGCCACGGCGCAGCAACCCGTTGCCGGGCCGTTGTGGCGTTGGGTTTGAATTGCAGCATTGCCAATGGCCGCGTCACGTCAGGTGCACCGACAATCAAGACGGCTAGTCCGAGACGGCCAGCCGTAGTCGTGCGCTCCATTGCATTTGAGGCAAGGCATGAGCAAATCATGACAATGCAGGGTAGCGCCCGGACGGTGCCGCCAGTTGTAACGACGTGGCGGCATTGGCGCTTGCGGCAACCTGCCTGCCCTGTCGCCGGGACTGAGAGGCGCTTTGCGCCAACCGATCCGGCGCGAACCGCGGCAATGGTTGGCTTGGGTCGGCCAGGTACAAAGCTCAGGCGCTGCGGGCAAGCGGAGAGTATTCGGGAGAACTATTTATTGTGCAAGCAGCCTGGGTCACACGCCTGCTTCAACGATTAACCGGCGTTGAACGGTTCAACACGAAGGGTGCGGCCCTGCCCTTGCGGTGCGCCGCCCTCGCCTCTTCTGGAACGCATTGTTGCCGAGCGATCCAGGCACTTGGCCGTCGCGCGTGGGCCAACTGGCTCACGCTTGAACCTATGCGGTTGAAGACGCCCAGCGCCAGGGCTGCGCCGCGTAAAGCCGTTTGGTTGGTCGCTCGTGGATTCGGCCCACCCCGCAAGCAGGCCAGGAATCGGCATGGTCGCGCGCTACGCACGGCACTACATGTGTCACCCTGTTGAACCGTTCAACGCCCGCGTCGTTCAGACCGTGCCGATAAACGCGTCGATCGCCGCCAACAGGTCCGTCTGCTGCTGCGTGGAGAGCACTCCTGCCTTGATGTTGAGCGTCACTGCGCCATCTGCGCCGGCAGTCCATTCCCCTGCCCGCTTGCCGCGAATTTCAAGCGTGCGCGCGGGCGCTTGTGACGCGCCTTTTTTTGCAACGACCTGCGTCAGCCGGGCAAATACTTCACCGGCCGCCAGGTTGGTGGCCGGTGATGACGCGCTGATTTCCTGCGCGCGCGCGATGACGCCCGCGTGGTCTTGCTGCAATGCGTCGCGGAGCGGCTGCGCCCAGCGAAACTGCACATCAAGCGGACTGGGAAAAGCGTCGATCACCACTTTCGGCAATTTGGCCAAAGCGATGCTTTTGGAAATGAGCGATATGTCGACATTGATCGACTCCGACAGTTTGCGCTGGGACGCGTAAAGCCCTGTCTCCAGGGCGGCCTGGTACATGCAACCCTGCTCCCAGGCGCTGAGATTTTTCCGGCCACGGTTCTCCCGCTCCATCTGCTCGAACAGTTTCTGGTCATCGATCGGCTCGATGAGTGCGTTGACCGGAATGTTTAATTCCAGACAGGCCCGATGGCGTCTGTGGCCGAAAACGATCTCATAGCGTGCGTCCGGACCGGTGACCTCTGTTGAACCGTTCAACGGCCTGACCTTGATGGGTTGCACATTGCCCCCCGCCTCCTGAATTTCCCGCTTCAGCGCCGCAAAATCCGCACCGTCGAAAGAGTCGGCATGGCGATTGGCCCATTGCGACGGCACCACCGCGCCCGGTGCAATGGCGCGTACCACCCGCGCACCATCGAACGCCTCGACGACCTTGCGCAAGGCTTCGGCCTCGCGGTGAATCGGCGACTGGGTCGTGACGAACTGCGCCATGCCGCCGACGGCCGTACGGGTGCGGGGCAGGGCCCCAGCCTCCGATTCGTTCGCAAGCGCTGGCCGGCTCGATACCGGCAACGCGATCATGGCATTTTTGGCAGCGAGTTTTTTGCTCATTTCCGATGCTCCTTGCCGCTGGGCGTCGCCGTGTTGAACCGTTCAACACCCGCCGTGCCAAGATTTCCGTCCAACTGCTTGGCCCAGGCCGATTCGATCGAGCCTTCGATGTGCCGCACGAAGTTGTCGTACGCATCCTTGGCACGCTTGAAGGTCTTTGCCGACCCGTCATATCTGGCCACATCATAAACCGTGCCGAATTCGGCAGCACTCACGCCTGTTACCGTGGTCTTTGGTATTTCCACCGGCAGCACCTTTTCCGCGTACGTCTGACCGATCCATTGCCGAACGATGTTGCTGGCGCCGTCGGCGGCGTCAACCCGGGCAAGGAGGATGTGGATGAAATCGAACTCCTTGGTCAGGCCGCGTTCGGTCAGCAGGCTCGTGGTCAGATCGGAAAAAAGTGACCAGAACTGCGTCGCCGATGCGAAATCCAGGGCGTTCGGGGGCAGGGGGATGATGATGCCGTTACTGGCAATGAAAGCATTGATGGTCGTATAGCTCAGCGCCGGCGGGGTATCGATGATGATCACATCGTAGTCACTACGCACGTCGTCGATCCCAAGGTCAAGCACGCGCCAGAATTCGAAGCCGTTTTCCTTCGTTTGCCGCGCCGGCAAGGCGAATTCCGCACCGAAAAGAATCGGCGCCGCAGCAACCAGGTCGATGCCATCCCAGTAAGTCGACCGGATCGCATAACGAATCGAAGTCTCCGTGCCCAGCGCTAAGGGAAGGATCGTGTCCTGTTCTTCGACTTCCGTATCAGGCAGGATACCGAAAAGGGTGGTCATGGAACCCTGGGGATCCGTATCGATCACCAAAACCTTGTGTCCAAGCAATGATAAACCTTGTGCTAAAGTAACAGCCGTTGTGGTCTTGCTAACACCGCCCTTGAAGTTTCCGATGCTGATCGTGATTGCTTCGGCGCCCACGGGGCGCAGGTGGCTCGTGCGATATTCCCGGATCCACGCGCGTGCTTCGGCAAGGGTGAATTCCCGACGCGAGCCGGCTTCGTTCAGGACACCGGTGGGCAGATCGCCGCGCGTCATGCGGTGACTGAGCGAACCCTTTTCGGTACCGCACAGGGTTGCAAGCTGGCTGAGATTGAAAATTGGTGCGACCTTGCGTGCCGATGGCGCCAACATGACCTTGCGAATCTGTTCCATCATAGTAACGGCGCGCTCTGCCTGCTCGGCAATGTCCTCCAGCGTGATGCTGGGTGGATGCTTGACTCCGATTTTCTTCAAAACATTCTCCCTGGTACTTAGATGACGCAATTCTACGATTTATCGTAAATTGCTCCTAATGGACACAGCTTACTTGCCTATGGGAAGCTTTAGCATGTTTCTGACGGTTATTTTGCCGGAGTTTTTGGTGTCGGTTTTCTTCAAAAATCCAAATTTGGGTTTAAAAAATTTAAACCCTTTAAACTCTTTAAACCCTTTAGGCGTCTTTTTCCTTATTATAATCAATGACTTAAGGGGTGTTTTTGGAGAGTTTTCGGGAGTTTGTGGAGGGTTTTCGGGACTATACGTGAGTGGATACGGGGTATTGTGGAGAGTTTTCGGGATGATAGGTGAGTGGATACGGGATTCGTGGCTTTTACGAAATATATCGACGGTGAGATCAACTTTCACATTTGCACTACAATCGTTTGCATGAACCAACCGTCGTCAGATTCGGAAAAAACGCACGCGCCAAAGCGCGCAAAGGGTGCTTCGGCGGCGCCTGCAGAAGCGCAGGTGGTGCGTAAGCCGGTCAACACGCTCGCGATCGTCCCAAAATCTGCCCGGATTACTTCACTTGGCCGCAAGACCTATAACGTCTTGCTCTACGAAGCACAGAGCCAGGGGATGGAAAACGATTTCTACCGCGCCCCCCTTGAAAGATTGGTCAAGGGCATTGATTTTGATTCGAACGACCATGGCTTGATCAAGAAGCATTTGCGCGCGATGGTATCGACCACCGTCGAATGGCAGTCGCCCACGACAGGGGAGGGGAGCGCCTGGAACATCAGCGGCTTGCTGGCGCATGCGAAACTGACCAAGGAAAAAGGTCAGGTGTGGGTGGAGTGGTCGTACGCGATCAATCTGAAGCAGGAGTTGCTGCATCCCACGCTCTTTGCCCGCTTGAAGCTGGAGATCATCAGCCAGCTGCGCTCCCATGCCGGCATTGCCCTCTACGAGATCTGTACGCGCTACAAGGACATCGGCCGCACGTCACGGCAGCACTGGCGCTGGTGGCGCCCGGTCCTGAGCGGACAGCCTGATTCGGATCGCACCGCAAGGCTCGAATACCGTATCTTCAAGCGCGACACCTTGAAGCCGGCAATCGCTGAAATGAATGCCATTACGGACCTGGAAGTCGAGCTGGTCGAACACAAGGAAGGACGGACCATTTCCGAAATCCAATTTCTGATCCGGCCTAGTTCGCAGCCTGCGCAGGCACTGATGACGCCCCCCCTTCGTGCAGATTTGCAACTCATCGGCATGGCCAAGGCGCTTGGTATCGCAGAAGACAAGGCCGATGACCTGATCGAGGATTTTGGTGCGGAGGCGGTGAAATCCGGCCTGGAAGTGTTGGCCGAGCGGATCCAGAAATCGTATCCGGAGCCGTTGCGCGACCATTTCCGTTATTTGAAATCGGTCATGCCGGGGGAGGCAGCCAAGGCCGAGCGCAAGCAGGCCGAGATTGCCGCACGCGCCGTGCCGCCGGAATTCGAGAAAAAGAATTTCCAGGCAAAACGCCAGGCGCGCTGGATTGCAGAGTGGAATCGTCGCCAACGCGAGTTCGTCACCAGCCAGATTGCCGGCATGCCGGTGGCGATCCAGCAGCAGATGTCGGCCGATCTCCTGGCCGACATGGAGCGGCGCAACGTCCATCCGACCCTGCGCAAGCGCCTGCAGACCAGCGGCTGGCAGCATCCGCTGGTTGCCCAGGAAATGATCCGTTGGTACGCCCCTGGCGCGCTGGGTGAACATTGGGACAAACCGACGCCTGAGCAGCTCCTTGGCGTCGCAGGAGAATTGGGCGACGAAGGATAGGGCGCTGATGTCCACAGTTTGACGGGCGGGCTGTCTTGCAGACGGATGCAGCCAGGCGCCTGCCGTGAGGGCGCGATTTTTGCAACTAACCGTCGCTATCTTATGATTTTCTGGCTTTTATGGCACTGGAGAAATCTGCTTGACAGTACGAACGTAAAAAGTGCACCTCCAGAATATCCGTCTGGCGGCAGCTTTTTTCCTGATGAAGGTTACGAAATAAAAATGTCGACAGCTTGCTGGACTTGTTTTTGGGTTGGTTAGAGAATTGCCTTGCATGATTGTTAATTGCATAAAATACGCAAAGAACACGACATTCAAACCGCTTTCCTTTGAAAGGCGCAGGCGTCGGGCTTCAACCTGGCGGCAACGGCCTACTGCGGCAGCACTACAAGCGTCGTCTTGAACACCATGTCACTGGTATCTTCAGCAGAAGCAACGAGGTCCCCTTTACTGCGGGGCGTGAAATAAAACCGGAAGTTCGGGTTTTCGCTGACCGAGAAATCGACATCGGCCTGCATCACCGGCTCACCTGCATAACGTACGTCGATATGTCGAATGTAGCGGGGTGGGGCGCTCAGGTGCGTGATCTGATCGACTGCGAGGCCCGAGGTGTTGGGGTGGCGGATCATCAGTTGCACGAGTGACGGCTTGTTCATCTGCGGCGCGTCCTCGAGGATCAACTTCATCTTGCCCAGTCCTTGCTGTGCGGCGGCCGGGTCCGTGCCTGCAGGCGCCGAACAGCCGCCTGAGGCCTTGATGAAATGGCGCGTCATGTACAACTTGCCATCGTTGGTTTCAACGACTGCCCGCACGTAACTGTAGGCCTCGATGCGGACCCGGGTTTCCAGGTCGGCGCGGCCTGCAGCCGGTGTCAGATGGAACACGGCGGCTACCGGAGAAGGGTTGTTGTCGATGACCAGGTACAAGGTCTTGATGAAGCGCCCGCTCTGTTGCGCGATCCGGGCAGCAATGCGAATCGGCACCACGGCGGCGTCTTCCGCCCGCGCGGGCAGGGTGAAGGTGATGAACTGTTCGGCCGAGTCGGCAATCGGGCGGTCTTGAAACAAGGCTATCCGGACCTTCGACCAGATCGCCGTGTTCGGGTCGGGCGGCAAGTCGGCTGCCTGAAGCAGGCCACATGTCAGAAACAGAACCAGCGTCGGCAACCATCGTCCTGGCGCGTAAAAGGTAGAAGGGGTCGATGCCATGGCGCTCTCCAGGTCAATATCCGTATTGGCTGCAAGGGCGCAGCATCGGCTTCGTCGGCATGCGGCAAACAGGCCGCCGCAGGCTATCGACGCATACCAAGCTTCGCACGGCACGCAGTGCGGTCACGTCCTTGCAGTCAGTGTAGCCGCTTTCCCATTTCCCCTCTTCAGTGTCGCAATCCACACCGCCGTCGCGCCGTCTGCACCTGGCGCGCCGACGTGGCGCCTGCGAAGCACCGGCGCGACAGCCTAGCGGGTTAGGCTTCGGTGCCGGCGCGCCGCGTCGACGCGCTCGCATAATGCCGCCGTGCCGTCGATCATTCTCGGGCCGGCACGGTTCAACAGGTTGCCATCGACGCGCATCAGATTGCGCTGCCTGGTCGCACGCAGCACCGGATAGGCCTGCCAGAGATCGATGCCGCCGCCCGGCGCGCTGCTTTCGCTGGTGCCGATGACGACTTCCGGATCGGCCTGCAGCACGGCTTCGATGCTGACCATCGGCGCGGCCGGCTTGAGGTCCGCAAAAACGTTGACGGCGCCGCAAATGCGCAGGGCGTCGGTGACGATATGCGCACCGTTCAAGGTGTAGAGCGGCCGGTCCCAGATCTGGTAGAACACGCGCACCGGAGCGCGATGGGCATACCGTGCGGTCAAGGCGGCGAGGCGCTCGCGCAGTCGCACCGCCGCTGGGCCGGCAACGTCAACGGTGCCCATGAGCGCGCCCAGACGCTCCAGGCTGGCGGGAATGTCCTCAAGCGCATGCGAGACGCTGAAAAAAAGCGGAATGCCCAGCCGCTGCAGTTGCGCCACCTGGCGCGCTGAACTGCCGTCTTGCCAGACGACGATCAGGTCGGGCTGCAGGGCGAGGATGCGTTCTACATCGATCTGGTCGCTGTCGCCGATGCGCGGGATCGCCAGCGCCTGTGCCGGGTAATCGCTGTAATTGACGGCGCCGACGATGCGCGCGCCGCCGCCGGCGGCAAACAACAGCTCGGTCAGATGCGGCGCCATCGAAATGATGCGCCTGGCCGGGCGCCTTGCATCGAGCAGGTGGCCGGCGTCATCATGCACGCTGCCCGGCGCTGCGGCGCGTGCCGGCGCCGCCATGGCGCAGCACGACAGTGCGCCTGCCGCTATGCAGGCCAAGGCGCGCTGCCGCCACCGATCGCGCAGAAAGCTCTTGGCGCGCATCATCTGCCCGCCAGCACCGGCAAAAAAAACGTGCGTCCGCGCAGTGCGACGGTCTCGATCGGATGGCCGAGGCAGGCACCCAGCAGCGCCGGTTGCATGACGTCGGCTGCGGCGCCGGCAACTGTCGTGCCGTCCGCCATGAGCAGCAGGGCATGGGTCGCCACCGCGTGGGCGAGGTTCAGATCGTGACTGGCCAGCACGACCGTCTTGCCCTGGTCTCGATGCAGCCCGCACAACAGCGCCGTGACGCCGGCCTGGTGCGCCAGGTCGAGGGCGTTGGCCGGTTCGTCCAGCAGCAACAGCGGCGTCTGCTGCGCGAGCAGGGCAGCGATCGCAACACGCTGCCGTTCGCCGCCCGAGAGGGTGCGCAGGTCGCGCTGCGCCAGATGCGCCACGTCGAGCGCCTGCAGCGCGGCCTGTGCGGCGTGATGGTCGTCGCCATCGTCCCAGAAGCGGGCGTCATGATACGGATGGCGCGCTGCCAGGACCGATTCGAGCACCCGGTAACCGAAGGCGTCGTGGCGCGCCTGTGGCAGGTAGGCACGCTGGCGCGCCAGTGCCGGCAGCGGCCACGCCGCCAGCGCCTGCCCGGCGATGGCAATGCGGCCGCCATCGGGCGCCATGAGGCCTGCCAGCGTCTGCAACAGGGTGCTCTTGCCGGCGCCGTTGCGACCGATGATGCACCAGCACTGGCCGCTGGACACGTGCCAGTCCAGGCGCGCCACCAGCAGGCGGCTGCCGGCGCGCAGGCGCAGGTTTTCGGTGCGAATCATCGGGCGCGCCGGGCGCGATGCAACTGCAGCAGAAACACCGGCACGCCGACGAAAGCCGTGATCACGCCGACTGGCAACTGCTGCGGCGCGGCGAGCGTCCTGGCCAGCGTGTCGGCGATCAGCAGGAAGAGTCCCCCGGCCAGCGTTGCCGCCGGCAGCAGCAGGCGGTGATCCGGGCCGAGCGCGAAGCGACAGGCATGTGGCACGATGAGGCCAACAAAACCGATGCTGCCGGCGCTTGCAACGGCGCTCGCCGTCAGCACGCTGCACAGAACGAACAGGTTGCGCCGCAGCGCGCCGACCTGCACGCCCAAAGTGAGCGCCGTATCCGCATGCAGCGCCATGATGTTGATCGGCCGTGCCAGGCGCAGCGCCAGGATGCTGGCGGCCGCCAGCAGCAGCCAGGCGCGCGCCGACGGCGTCGCAGCACCCAGGTCGCCGATCATCCAGAAAACCATGCCGCGCAACTGGCTCTCGGGGGCGAGGGCGAGCATCAACGTGACCAGCGCCATGCAGCCCGACGACAGGATCACGCCGGTCAGCAGCAACAGCGCGCTGCCGCCTTCCTGCGCCGCGCCGGCCTTGAGATCCCGGCGCGCCAGCAGATAGAGCAGCAGTGAAATCACCAGTGCGCCGGCGAAGGCGCCGAGCTCGACTGCCCACACCGCCGAGGCCAGCAGCATCGTGGCCAGTGCGCCGGCAGCAGCACCGCCGGAGATGCCCAGGATATACGGGTCGGCCAAGGGATTGCGCAACAGCGCCTGCATCATGACGCCGGCCAGCGCCAGCGAGGCGCCGGTGACGAAGGCACTCGCACCGCGCCCCAGGCGCAGCAGGAGCAAGGTCGCGTTCAGGGAACGGGGGGTGTCGTGCAGCAGTTCGAGCAATGCGCCGGGCATACCGGCCAGCGGCAGCGCGACCGAGCCGATGGCCGCACATGCGAGCATGCCCGCCAGCGCCAGCAAGAGCAGGCTGCCGAGCACGGCAAGCGCGCGCCGGCGCATGGAAAGTGAGGTTGCGTAGATGCCGACGACGGGCTCCTGATCGAGGTGACAGGCACACCCCGACCAGCGGGTGTGCACATGTCGGAAAAAGACGATGCGTGAGGGCAACCACATGTAAGTGCATGCAATTGACGCACCGCCATGCTCGCTGCGGGCGCTGCGGCAGGTGCCGTTGCGAAGCGGACGATAGCATACCTGCAGACGCCCGCTCGCGGTTTGCAAGCGGCCCGGCTCTTATTTTACATAAGATACAGAACTCGTAAAACGCCTGCTAAATTTTTAGACCATTGCAAACCGAGGGCGCGCGCGCCGGTCGGATTTA
>JANXSS010000236.1 GCA_025356535.1 Herminiimonas sp. | reverse complement strand
CTTGGAGATGCGGCCGCAGGCAATCGTGCAGCCGAAGCAGGCCTGGTTCGTCACCAGGTTCTTCTTGCCGTCGGGTTTTCTCGGCTCGTGCATCGCTTCGCCGGAAATATCCTTGGCGCCGTCGAACTGAATGTCGCGGTGGTTACGGGTCGGCATGGCGCCGATTTCGTTGATGACGTTCATCAGCACCTGGGTGCCGTAGGTCGGCAGGCCCGAGCCCGTGACCGCGTTGTCGGCCAGGACCTTCTTGGCGGCGACGGTGGCTGCCATGAAGGCTTTCGGGTCGCGGATGTTGCCCACGCCCTTGGTGCCGCGCACGCAGATGGCCTTCAGGTTCTTGCTGCCCATGACGGTGCCCACGCCCGAGCGGCCGGCGGCGCGGTGCAGGTCGTTGACGATGGCCGCGTACAGGCAGCCGGTCTCGCCGGCGCGGCCGATGGTCGACACCCGGATCTGCGGATTCTGATGGCGGGTCTTGAGCGCCGGTTCGGTTTCCCAGACCGATTTTCCCCATAGCCAGGAAGCGTCGAGCAACTCGAAATCGTCGTCGGTGATGCCCAGGTACACCGGGCGCGCCGACTTGCCTTCGAAGATGATCATGTCCCAGCCGGCCATCTTCAGCTCGGCGCCGAAATAGCCGCCCGAGTTGGAGCAGGCGATCGCGCCGGTCAGCGCGCCCTTGGTGATGACGGAATAGCGCCCGCCGGTCGAGGCCATGGTGCCGGTCAGGGGGCCTGTCGCCCAGATCAGCTTGTTGTCAGGCGAGAGCGGGTCGACCATCGGGTCGACTTCCTCGGTGAAGTACTTGGTTGCCAGGCCGCGCTGGCCGACATAGTCGCGCGCCCATTGCATGTTCAGGGGTTCCACCTTGCAGGTGCCGTTGGTTAAGTCGACGCGCAGGATTTTTCCGGTCCAGGACATGTGATTCTCCTTAAGCTGTGGTGGTGGTGGTGGCAGAACCGGCTGCCGGCGTGTTGGCGAGCTTGTCGGCCCACGCGCGCATGCGGTCCAGACCGGTCCAGTCGGCATCGATGTAGGTGATGGCCGCCGTCGGGCAGGCTTCGACGCAGGCCGGGCCGGCGACATTGTCGTAGCAGAGGTCGCACTTCTGTACCTTGCCGGTTGCCTGCACGTAGTTGACGGTGCCGAACGGGCAGGCGATCGTGCAGACCTTGCAGCCGACGCAGATGTCTTCGGCCACCAGCTTGGCGCCGGAAACCATGTCGATGGTGATGGCGTCGACCGGGCAGGCGTGCAGGCACCAGGCTTCGTCGCACTGGGTGCAGGTGTACGGCACTTTCTTGCCGGTGTGATGGAATTCGAAAACCTTGATGCGCGACTTGGCGGGATTGAAGACGCCGTAGTTTTCGTAACTGCAGGCCATTTCACACTGCATGCAGCCGGTGCACTTGTCCGCGTCGATATGTAGGGATTTTTGCATTGCCTGTCTCCTTCTGTGCCAAGGTTAAAGTGCAGCGTCCAGCGCAGGTCGGGCGCGCATGCCGGCCCCGGAAGGCTGCGCCATGGTCCATCGATGTGTTCATCTTTGGAGCAATTGCTACGTACCCGGACGGGTGTATCGCAGCCGGTTGCATAGCGAGGCAACTGCCGCCATCCGTAATCATATGCCTTTTCTTGCCTATTTCAGTGTCAAAAAAGGGCCCGCTCAGCGAGCGGGCCTAAGTCCATAGACTACAGGAGGAGACAGATAAAACAGCAGCAGGCGGCGCACTGCCGTGCCGGGGGACTCAATGGATCACGACGCCCCAGGGTAGTTCGCCGACTGCGATTTCCTTGACAACCTTGTTGCTGTCGGTATCGATGACCGATACCGAATTCGACCTGCCGTTGGCGACATACAGTTTCTTGCCATCCGGCGTGATCGCCATGTTCCAGGGGCGCTTGCCCACCGGTATGGTTGCCACGACCTTGTTGTCTGCAGTGTCTATGGCAGAAACCGTGCCATCCTTGCCGTTGGAGATGAATACCCGGCGGTCGTCCGGCCGTATCGCAACGCCATTGGAAAACGTGCCTGCCTTGATCTTTGCCGTCACCTTCTGCGTGGCGACGTCGATTGCGTACACCATGCTGGCCATCTCGGAGGCGACGTACGCCGTCTTGCCGTCGCTGCGAAAGCCGATGCCGCGCGGACGCTCGCCGACCTTGACCTCACCCACCTGGCGGCGCAGGGCGACATCGACGATGTCGACCGAATCGGCTTCCTCGGCGCTGACATACAGCCACTTGCCGTCCGGGCTGAATTCGGCATGTTCCGGATTCTTGCCACGGGTCTTGACCGAAAACACCGGCTTGCGGGTGGCCGTGGAAATGAAGGCGACCGAATTGCTGATCTCGCTGGCAACCGCGACGTACTCGCCGTTGGGCGAGACCGACACGCCTTCGGGCGACTCGTCGAGCTTGATGCTGTCGACGACCGCCTGCTTTGCCACGTCGATGACCAAAAGCGCATTGTTGGGCTGGTCGCTCACATAGATGGTCTTGCCGTCGATGGAGGTAGCCAGTCCGCGTGGCTTGGTGCCGGCCTTGATGGTGGCCGTTACCGTGTCGGTTGCGCAATCGATGATCGACAGGGTGCCGGATTTTTCATTCGGCACGTAGGCGAAGGGAGCAGCCGCGGCGCTGCCGGCAAACAGCAACGCCAGGGCGGCGGCAAGCGCGGTTTGGCCGAAGGGCGCGCGGCGGGCTTGCCGGAGTGATTTTTGCATGGTGCGATGATCCTTGTCGTGGTGATGGCTGCAGCGATTAGAGCATGGTTCGCAAGCCGATGAAGATGCGCCGTCCGGCGGCCGGCTCGAAGAAGCGCCGGTTGCCGTCGTTGACGATCACCGAGCCGGCGTAATTGCGGTCGAGCAGATTGTCGAGCCGGCCGAACAGGTACATCTTGGCCGGCCCGGCATTGAAGGCATAACCGGTGCTGGCATTGACCACGGCATAACCGGGCGCGGCGTCGCTGTTGATGTCGTCGGCGAAGGCGCGGCCCTCGGCGCGCATCTCCAGCGTCAGCGACAATGGTTCGATCGGCCGGTACTGCGCCTGGGCGAACAGGCTGTGCATCGGCGCGCCCGGCAGGCGGTTGCCGGCGGCGATCGTCGCGTTTGCGCTGTTGACGAAGGACTGCCGGAAGCGGGCGTCGAGCAGCGTGTAGGACAGCTGCGTCGTGAGCCGGTCGCCCTGGCTCCAGGTCGCCTTCCACGAGGCTTCGGCGCCGCGTCGCTCGACGCCATCGACGTTCTGGAAGATCGAGCGGCCGTTGTCGACCGCCACCGGCACGATTTCATCGCGGCTCCTGGCGTCGAACACTGCCAGGTCCAGGCTGTGGCGTCCCTGGTGCAGCTTCATGCCGACTTCGCCCTGGACGCTTTTCGAGGCTTTCAGGTTGAAGTTGGGGCCGGTGCCGCCGAGCCGGTAGGCGCTTTCGGCCAAGGTCGGTGTTTCGAAGCCGCGCCCGAGGTTTGCATACAGGTTCATTTCGTCGTTCGCATGCCAGACCAGGCCGGCAACCG
>JANXSS010000191.1 GCA_025356535.1 Herminiimonas sp. | reverse complement strand
CCGAGGTAGACGAAGGGCATCTCGAGATGGCGCGCCTGCGCGATCTGCCAGAGGACGTTATAGGTGCCATAGGACGCGCCGGCGTCGTCGGGATCGTAGAAGGTGTAGACCGACGACAGTCCGTCGTCGAGCACATCGATGATGCTGACCATGCGCAGCACGCCGCCGGCATCGCGGAACTCCACCATGCGGGTGTTGACCTTGCTCTGCAGGAGGAACTGCGCATACTGGTCGCGGCTGTCCTGATCCATGCCGCCGCCGGCGTGCCGCGCTGCCTGATAGCGCAGGTAAAGTTCGTAATGCTCGTGAACGTAGCTCAGCTTGGTCACGCATGCCTGCAGTATTTCGTGGCGACTCCAGGCCCGGCGCTGGCTGCGATTGGGCGCAAACGCATCGACCTTCACCCGCACCGGCGTACACGCCTGGCAGCCGTCGCAATAGGGCCGGTAGGTAAAGATGCCGCTGCGCCGGAAGCCGTTCTTGACCAGTTCGGAATAGACGTCGGCATTGATCAGGTGGGACGGTGTCGCGACCTGGGAACGTGCCTGCCGGGCATCGAGATAGCTGCACGGGTACGGCGCCGTTGCGTAGAACTGCAGGGTGGAAAACGGTAGGTCTTTCAGATGCGTCATGGAGGCAATCCGGTTGCAGGTGCAGCGTCGGCAAGCCCCAACTATAAGACAAATTCATGCAAAGGACAGTGCAACGATTCAGAATTTCTGCCTGCCTGCCTGCCTGCCTGCCTGCCTGCCTGCCTGCGTGCCTGCCTGCCTGCGTGCGCGGCGCGAAGCCGGATCGGATCAGAACAGTGGCAGCGGTTGCCACGCGGCGATCGGCGGCTGCAGGATCGCCTTGTGCAGATGTCGCAGGAAGGCAGCGCGGCTGATGGGCGCAGCACCGAGCGAGGCCAGGTGCGCCGTCTCCTGCTGGCAATCGATCATGGCCACGCCGTTTGCGCGCAGGAAGTGGACCAGATAGGCCAGGGCAATCTTCGATGCATCGGTAGCGCGGGCGAACATCGATTCGCCGTAGAACATGCGGCCGATGCATACGCCGTAGGCGCCGCCGACGAGTTCCGCGTCGCGCCACAGTTCGACGCTATGGGCATGGCCGAGGCGGTGCAGGCCGGTGTAGCCGGCCACGATCTCGTCGCTGATCCAGGTGCCGGCCGCACCGCTGCGGGGGGCGGCGCAAGCCCGGATGACGGATTCGAAAGCCGAATCGAAACGTACCTGCCAGGCGCCCCCGGTCTGCATGCTCGCATGCACTTTCTTCAGGGTTTTCTTCAGGCTTGCGGAAATGATGAATTCGTCGGTTGCCAGCACCATGCGCGGATCGGTGCTCCACCACAGGATCGGCTGGCCTTCCGAGAACCAGGGAAAGATGCCGTTGCGGTAAGCCAGCAGCAGCCGCTGCGGCGACAGGTCGGCGCCTGCCGCGAGCAGCCCCGGCGCACCGTCGCGCTCCGTCAGCGCCCGGCTTACCGGCGGAAACGGCGTATCGGATTCCAGCCAGGGGATCATGCAGGGGCAGGGTGATCGTGCCGGCAAGGCATGCGAGGCGCCGGCAGCAGCATCAGCCGCGGTACGGTTCGAGCCGCTCCGGGCGGCCGATATCGTGCAGGTGCAGCCCGTAGGCGCCGCCTTCGCGCACCCGTGCATGGTCGGCAAAAAAGAAGCGCAAGGTGTTGCTGACGGTGGGAAAGGCGATCTCGCTCCAGGGGATGTTTTTTTCGGAAAACATCTTTACTTCGAGGCTTTCAACGCCTGCCGTGTAATCCAGATCGAGCAAGGTTGCCCGGTAAAACAGATGCACCTGGTGTACGTGCGGCACGTTCAGGACCGAAAACAATTCATGCATCCGTACCCGTGCGCCGGCTTCCTCGAAGGTTTCGCGCGCCGCGCCGTCGCTGGTGGTCTCGCCGTTTTCCATGAAACCCGCAGGCAGCGTCCAGTAGCCATGGCGCGGTTCGATCGCGCGGCGGCACAGCAACACGCAGGGCTGGTCGCCGTCGTCCCAGACCGGGATCGAGCCGACCACCATTTTCGGATTCTCATAGTGAACGATGCCGCAGTTTTCACAAACAAAGCGCTCCCGGTTGTCGTCAGGAGGAATTTTCAGGGACACCGGATGGGCGCATTCCGAGCAGAATTTCATGATGGGCTTGTGTCGTGCAAAAGGGGCGGCGCCACTACCTGGCGTGCAATAGGGATGAGAAACGAAAAGGAGATCGGCATGCGACGAGTGTATCACCGCAGGCGGCGTGCTTGTCCAAGAGCCGTCGGCAGGCAGAATCTTCAAATGCGTTTGCACTTTCTGGCAACAGCGTGTATATTTATGATCTTCAGACGCGGGGTGGAGCAGTCTGGCAGCTCGTCGGGCTCATAACCCGAAGGTCGCAGGTTCAAATCCTGCCCCCGCAACCAACGTATTCGATTCAGGCATTTGATTCGGACCAGTCGTCTGGCTCCTTGAAATCATTTGCAGTCTTCCCGCCCAAATCAGATCTCCTCCAAACGGGCGACGGGACACAGCATCAACGGGTTTACGAACCGGGCAGCGTCAGAAGGAACGGGCGCATGTCGTTGAATAATACTTATGCAACCAAGACGGTAATCTGCATAATCTTCTATCAGTTGCTGACCAGTGAACGCTCGTGACGCGGACAGCGCGCGACAATCCTGTGCACTGCGGCAGGCAGACCCGGCCTTCGACGCACTTCGACGATCCGATGGAACAACGTATGCAGCATGTCACGTGAGCAATTGCATTCAACCATGCACGCCTTGCGTTTCATGCAAGGGTTTCGCCAAGGCGTGAAACATCCATGACCCGAGCTTAAGACTGGCACGATCCCGACATGAATACCGCCGAGGCAAAAAAAATCCTGGAGACTGCGTTGCTGTGCGCGCACGAGCCGCTGTCGATCGGCGAACTCAGGAAGCTTTATGCGGAGGGCGAGGATGGCATCTCCCAGGTCGGCGCCGACACGATTCGCGAAATGCTGGAGGAGCTGCGCGGCGACTGGCGCGACAAGGGCATTGAAGTCGTGAGCCTGTCGACCGGATGGCGTTTTCAAAGCCGTCCCGAAATGAAGATGTATCTCGATCGCCTGAATCCGGAAAAGCCGCCGCGCTACTCGCGTGCCACGCTGGAGACCCTTGCCATCATCGCCTATCGCCAACCGGTCACACGGGGCGACATCGAGGAAATCCGTGGCGTCACGGTCAATTCGCATACCGTGAAGCTGCTCGAGGACCGCGGCTGGATCGAGTCGATCGGCCAGCGCGACGTGCCTGGAAGGCCTGGCCTGTTTGCCACCACACGGCAGTTCCTCGATGACCTGGGCCTGTCGTCGCTGGACCAATTGCCGCCCCTGCAGCAAGTTGCCAAAGGCGACGCGCAAGGCGGCGTGCTGCAGGAAATGCGCGCCTTTGAAGCCAGCATTCCCGGCGGCCCGGGTCAGGAATCGATGAATTTCATGCCACCTGCCGCGCCACAGCCGGCCGCCGGCATCACGCACGCCAACACAGTACAACCTCACCACCCCGCACCTGAAACCACGCCGGATGCCGCGCCTGGTCAAACTAACGAGCAGACAGACGATGACACGACCTACACCAGATGATGCAACGCCCGGCCAGACCGACAAGATGGCGCCGGTAGCGACAAGGCCGGCAGCAGACGAATCGCCCGCACAGGCAGACGCGCCAACGGCGGCCGAGGCAACCGGTGCGAAGCCGGCCAGGCGCGGCGTGCGCGGTCCGCGAACGTTGCGGCGTGCCCGCACTGATGCGCCACGCCCTGAGACACGGGCAGGGGACCCTGGCGACGGATTTGCCGAGGCGGATGGCAACACGATGGCGCCTGAAGAAGTGATGGTCGATGGAAATGTGGCGCCGCAGCCAGCGTCAGCCAACCGGCAGCCCGGGCCCGGCGGTGCACGCGCGGCGCGCCCGGAACGCGGCAATGCGGCGCGTCCGGAGCGCGGCAATCGCAAGCCGGGGGCCAAAGCGCCGGACAATGCAGCGGGCGCGCGTTCGCCAGGCAGTCCGCAGTCCGGTGCCCGTCCGGCGTCGGAGCAGGGCGCGGGGCCGGGAGCGGGAGCAGGAGCAGGTCAGGCAAAGCGCACCAACCAGCGGGCAAATCCGGGCAGCAAGACCGGCGCGCGTCCGGCGCCGAATGCACCGGCTGGCCGGGCTGCAGGCGGCACCAAAGCCGGCGAAGCCGATGCGGTGTTTTCCTTCGTGACGTCGGAGGCTTTCGACCGCACGGCCGATGATGAAGCCGCTGGCCGCAAGGAAGGCACGAAAGCGCCAAGACGCGACCTGACGGCCGACGACGATGCGCCAAAGCTGCACAAGGTGCTGGCCGAGGCCGGACTCGGCTCGCGGCGCGACATGGAAGAGCTGATCGTCGCCGGGCGCGTGTCGGTCAATGGCGAGCCGGCGCATATCGGTCAGCGCATTCTCCCCACCGATCAGGTCCGTATCAATGGCAAGCTGATCGTTCGCAAGGTCAGCAAGCGCCCGCCCCGGGTGCTGGTCTATCACAAGCCTGCCGGCGAAATCGTCAGCACGAATGATCCCGATGGCAGGCCTTCGGTATTCGACCGCCTGCCGACCATGAAGGCGGGCAAGTGGCTGGCCGTTGGCCGGCTCGATTTCAATACCGAGGGACTGTTGCTGTTCACGACCTCCGGCGACCTGGCCAACCGGCTGATGCATCCGCGCTATGGCATCGATCGCGAATACGCGGTCAGGACGCTGGGCGAGCTGGAAGAGGGCATGCGTCAGAAGCTGCTGGCCGGTGTCGAGCTCGAAGACGGCAGCGCGCAGTTTTCGCGCATCGCCGACGGCGGCGGCGAAGGTGTCAACAAGTGGTATCGGGTGACGATCGGCGAAGGCCGCAATCGCGAGGTGCGCCGCATGTTCGAGGCGATCGGCCTGACGGTGTCGCGCCTGATCCGCACGCGTTATGGTGCACTGACGCTGCCGCGCACCCTCAAGCGCGGCCGCTGGGAAGAGATGGATGAACATGCGGTGCGCGACCTGCTGAACCTGAGCGGCCTGGAAAAGATCGGAACGCAAGGGGTGACGGCGCGCGGCGAACGTGGCGACAAGCAACGCCCGCCCGGCATCGAGCGCGGC
>JANXSS010000178.1 GCA_025356535.1 Herminiimonas sp. | reverse complement strand
TCGAGGTCAGAGAAGCTCTTTTGCATGATGAACAGTAAGCGAATGAACACGTCGATATTGTCTCAGACCGGAGCGTTGGCGGAAACAGTAAGTCGTTAATTAATCAGTGCTTCCCTAATACGCCTACGCGAATTCACGCAGGTGTCCGACATCCTTTTTTCTTGAAAAGCGTAGATTCAGCACGTCGCCAAACGGCACGCACTGACGTTTTTCCTATAAAGGACTTCACCATGAATACGATTAGATATTGCAGCATTGCAGTTTTATCGATGCTTACGGCATCCGCCTTTGCGCAAACGACCAGCAGTGACCAGATGATGGCGCCGGCACCGATGCCGCCTTCGAGCGTGCAGCCGATGGCACCGATGAATGGGCCAACCGGTGCGCCCATGAATGACAGCAACATGAATTCTTCCGGCGCCTCCGGCACCGACGCGGGCCGCAGTGGCCGTGATGCAGCCATGCCAGATTCCTCTGGTGCCAGCGGTACCACCGGCGCCTATGCAACCGGCGCTTCACGCATGGGCCGTGCGGTCAATGGTTCGCAAACCAACGCAAACGACGTGCACGCTACGCCGCAGCCGGGCAGTCTCGACAATCAGATTTATCGCGGCAACTGACCGGTTGCGCTTGCCGATCCTGCTAAGGTCGGTCACACCGGTAATTCAACCGGCTCTGGCGTACCGGCAGTCGCTGCCGCGCCAGGGCCGGCCATCGGTAAGCCGCGTGCAGCCGCATGCGCTTTTCTGGCGATGTGCAAACCCAGACCTGCGATGACAATACTCATCAGGGTCATCACGCTCACCAAGGACGCCGGCGTTCCACCGTTGCCGCCAGCGGTCTTTGACGCATCGGCGCTCTTAGTTGAAACCGGATCGGCAAATTCGCCGGCATAGGCGTAGCCTGGAATTTCCAGCCTCGGATTCATGGACAGGTAATTGAACGCACCGTTGATCGTCGTTCGCCAGTCCTGGTTGTTCACATCCGTTTTCCCCTGCTCGACAAGCAGGTTCAAGAATTGTCCCATCGTTTGCCTGGTCTTCGTGTTGTCCACGGTGTCGTCAGCGGCGAACCAGTCGACGCGATCGACTTCGACCAGTAATTGTTGCAGGCTCAACTCCGCAACGTTGTAGCGATCGATACGGCTATGAGTGACGTTGCGTCCGAACTGCGCGTCATACATCCGGATATCGATCTGCTCTGCTGTGTCAATGTTCGAAAAAACCTTGAACGCTTCGTCTGCCGTATTTTGTTCCAGCGCTGCCGCGGTCTGTTTCAGGTAATCGGAAGCCTTGGCAGCTTTCCATTCCGGCTGTGTCAGGATCAGATCTTCGCAGTAATCGTCGCGATCGATATTTACCCTGATCGGCGTGCCGAATGCGTCGGCCGCAATGTCATTGACCTCCTGGTACGCCAGTGCCAGAAAATGATTGTATTCATTGATTACCCCACCCATGAAGGCAGTCTGTTGACGGTCATGGGAGCTTCCCAGATCGGCACGCATGACCGTCGTGCCGTCGCTGTCCTTGGTAAATCCCGGCTGCACGTCATGGGCAAATTCATGCACGAATGTCTTTTGGATGGCATGAAGATGGCCGGCGGCGTCGGTCGTGGCGACCGGATACGGAAAGATGGTCTGGGTGGTTCCGCCGATGCTTGTATAGCCGGCGTATTTGCTGTTTTGTTCGATGTTGACGCGCACCGTATAGACAGGCGTGGCTTGACGTTCCAGGAGGCTGTAGAAATAGCTGCGAAAGGTCGGGCTCAGATCGATCAGCCTGGCAAAGGCGTTGCCATAGGTTTTCAGGTCCTCCTTGTCAGGAAGCGGCGCGCTTGCAAGATCCGTCCTTGCATCGCCTTGCAGGTCCGTATCAAACTGGAACCGCAAGACATTTCCTGAATTCAGGGTCTTTTCGATGGCACCAAAATCGTCCGGCGTGGATACATCGGCCCAGGCAGCAGGGTCATGAAAGTTATACCGTCTTACTTTCTCCACGTCGGTGAGTTCAGGAAAGCGTGAACGCGCTGTCGCACCGAGATTTTTCCGTAGATTGGCCATCGCGACATAGTCGCCAATCTGTTGGAATGCAATGAATGCCTTCGCCTCATTGGAGTCGATTACAGATGATGGCGCACTGCCTGCCGGCACGGTAATGCGCAGATCCGGCGAACCGATGGCACCGACACCGCCTGCGCTTGATAATCCGGTGTCTTTTTGCCTGCGCAAGGTATGTTCGAGAACAGCTGCTTTGCCATAGGCCAGCGCCGCTTTATAAACAAAGCCCGCTTCCAGTGCATCGCCGCCGGCGAGGCGGTAACCGACTGTCGCCAGGGTTAATTTTTGCTCGCCATCTGCAAGCGCCGCCTGCGCACACACTTCTGCCGGATCCTTGGAAGACAGGCTGCTGTAACGGTGATTCTGAAAGGCCGCCAGGCAGAGCTCGTCGGTGCCGGATATCGGTGGGACAGGGGACGCTGAACTGTTCGTCGCGGTACCCAAGTCTCCTGGAAATTTCAAGGTTTTGCGTGACCGGTTGTTTGGCAACGATGCCGGTGTGGTGGCGTTTGCCGAAGCAGTTGCCGCTCGATCGGTCGAAGCTAACAGTACGGGCAATGTGGCAATTGAAACCAGGGATTTGATTTTCATTTCGCACCAAAAAAATAGTGGCAACCATACGATCCGAGGCCACGCCCGACAGTCAGCTTCGAATTTCTAGTCGGTAATTTTCGGGCTTTCTTAATTCGTGGAGATGATTCGTTGCGAAAATAATGTCGCAATGAAGAAGCGTCGTTCCAAGGATGCGTCGTGATGCTAAAATAACCTCACGAGGGGGGAGGGACGGGCGAAGGCAAATGATGCGATGCGACGGCACGGCCTGCAGTGCGGGCTCGCAATCGTGAATCGACGTCACCTTCTGGTGCAGCTTTGCACCAGTTCGGGCTGTTTTCATCCGGCCTTGCTGGCATGGCTCTTGCACTTTCCACACGACAAACACTTGTGAGGATTCCACATGGCTCTGCATTCCACCCGCTTTCTTTTTCTGCCACGCTGCCTGCTGCTTGCCTGCGTCGCGCTAGCCGCCAGCGGCAGCGCCTGTACACAGGAGATAAAAATCGGCCTGGTTGCGGCATTGACGGGCAACTCCGCCCTGTCCGGCGAAGCCATCACGCGCGGGCTGTCGATTGCCATCGACGAGGTCAATGCGCGCGGCGGCGTGCTGGGCGGGCGCAAGCTGGTGCTGGTGCGGCGCGACGACGAATCCAATCCGAGCAAGGGGCAACTGGCCGCACGCGAGCTGATCGAAAAGGAAAACGTCGCCATCGTCTTTGGCGGCATCGACACGCCGGTGTCGGCCGCGCTGGTCAACGTCATGCAGGAGTTGAAGCGTCCTTACATGGGCGTGTGGGCGGCCGGCACCGGCATCACCCACAACGGCAAGACGCCCAACTACATGTTTCGTGTCTCGGCGGTGGACGAGCGGGTCGACCTGGCGATGATGAAGTACGCCCAGAAAGTCCATGCGACCAAAAAACCGGGCGCGATCCTGGTCAACAATCCGTGGGGCGAGTCGAACCAGAAGGGCCTCGAGAAGGCATCGGCCGAACTGGCGTTGCCGCTGGCGGGCGTGGAAAAATACGGCGCCAACGATGTCGACATCACGCCGCAGCTGGTGCGCCTGAAGAACGCCGGCGCCGACAGCCTGATATTGGTCGGCAATGCCGCACCGGCGGCGCAGGTCATGAAGTCGCTCGAACGCATGGGCTGGAGCGTGCCGGTCGTGTCGCACTGGGGTATCTCGGGCGGGCGCTTCAACGAGCTGGCCGGGCCGCGCTACAAGGATGTGCGCTTCATGCAGACCTACAGTTTTTTCGGCAAGCAGAATCCGGTTGGCATGAAAGTCATGGCCGAACTGAAGAAACGCTACCCCGAGATCAAGGGGCCGGAAGACATCCTGGCGCCGGTCGGCGTGGCAAATTCCTACGACGCGATGATGCTCACCGCGCTGGCGCTCGATGCGGCCGGGTCGACCGACGGCGAGAAATTGCGCGAGGCGTTCTACAAGGTGCCGGAGTACGCCGGCCTGATCAAGACCTATAAAAAGCCGTTCAAGACCGGCGACAACGATGCGCTGCAGGATGCCGATTACGTCTGGGTGCAGTTCGACGGCAAGAATGCGATGCCGGTGGCGCAGTAGGCCGCATGCGCCAGCAACGTCGTCGTCAACGCCTGGCAGGCGCGGCGCCATGATCCCGCTTGACGTGGTCGTGGCCGGCCTGGTTGCCGGCAGCATGTATGGCCTGCTCGCGCTCGGCTATCACATCACCTACATCGTCTCGGGCACCGTGAATTTTTCACAGGGCGCCTCGCTCATGGCCGGTGCGGTGGCCGGCTACGTGCTGCACGTGCGCTGCGGCCTGCCGCTCGGGCTGGCGGCACTCGGCGCGGTGCTGCTGTGCGCGCTGCTCGGCCTGTTGATCAATTGGCTGGTGGTCGCCCCCTTTGCCCGCAACGGCTCGATTGCCTGGCTGATGTCGACGATCGCCTTCGGCATCATTCTCGAGAACGCCGTCATGCTCGGTTTCAGCAAGGAGTCGCGCAGCATGCCCTCGGCCTTGCCGGAGACGCCGTTGCGCTGGTTCGGCGCCGGCATCTATCCGATCGAACTGGTCATACCGGTGGTCGGTATCGGCTGCGCCGTTTTCCTCGGCGTGTTCCTGCGGCGCACGCTGCCCGGCAAGGCGCTGCTGGCGGCGGCCCAGAACCGGGATGCCGCGCTGCTGCAGGGCATTGCGGTGCCGCGCCTGGTAGCGCTTGCCTACATGGTGTCGACCGCACTGGCCGGACTCGCCGGGCTGCTGATTGCGCCGAAGACCAACGTGTACGCCGGCATGGGCGTGCTGTTCGGCCTGAAGGCTTTTGCCGTTGCCATCATCGGCGGCATCGACAGCGCCGCCGGCGTCATGCTGGCCGGTTTCCTGTATGGCCTGGTGGAGGCGACGATTGCCGCGTCGTTGCCGTCGGCCTATCGTGAAATCATCGGCTTCGGCCTGGTCGTGGTGGTGCTGGCGGTAAAACCCGAAGGTCTCTTCGGCAAGCGCGCAACGCAGAAAGTCTGATGATGACAACCCATCGCCCAAGCCGCACCGCCGCGCGCCTGCCGCTGGCTGCCTGGAGCGCCGTGGCGGTGGTGGCGGCGTCCCTGGTGGCGCTGGCACCCAACACCTACTGGCTCTACCTGCTGGGCCTGACCGCGGTCTACGTCATCGTCGGCGCCGGCCTGAATCTGCTCATCGGCCTGTCCGGGCAGGTGTCGATCGGCCACGCCGGTTTCTTCGCCTTCGGCGCCTATGTCGCGGCGATCCTGACGACCCGTTACAGTGTCTCGTTCTGGCTGGCGCTGCCGCTGGCCATGCTGCTGCCGGCGGTGCTCGGGGCACTGCTGGCCGCGCCGGCGCTGCGCGTTCGCGGCCCCTACCTGGCAATGGTGACGATCGCCTTTGGCCTGGTGCTGCAGAACGTGCTGATCGAGGCCGAGCCGCTCACCGGCGGCTTCAACGGCATCAGCAACATCGACAAGCCAGCTTTTGGCGGCGTGCTCCTGTCGCTGCGCGCCCATGTCGGCGTCACGGTTGGCGTGGCCGGCATTGCCCTTTTGGCGTTCGCCCTGATCAGCCGCAGCCGCTTCGGCAAGCTCTTGCGCGCGGTGCGCGACAGCGAGATTGCCGCGCGCAGCATCGGCATCGATCCGTGGCGCATCAAGACCGCTGCCTTCGTCGTCTCGGCCGCCGCCGCCGGCCTGGGCGGCGCACTGTTCGCACCGCTGGCCGGCTTCATCAGCCCGGAAAATTTCGACATGATGCTGTCGGTCCAGTTCCTGCTGCTGGTCATCCTCGGCGGCCTGGAAAGCCGCGCCGGCCCGCTCATCGGCGCCATCGCCATCGCCGCCCTGCCCGAAGCGCTGTCGGCGCTGGCGGAATACCGGCTGCTGTTTTTCGGCAGCCTGCTGCTGCTGATCCTGGCGGTCATGCCCAATGGCGTGGCCGGTGCGTTTGCCGCTGCATTTGCCGGCTTCGGCGCACGCCTGCGGCGCCAAACCGGCGCGCACGCCGCCAGCGACGCCCGGCAGGACGCCGCCGCCGGC
>JANXSS010000171.1 GCA_025356535.1 Herminiimonas sp. | reverse complement strand
TCGCGCGCCGCGCGGGCGACTGCATACCCCATCTTGCCCGAGGACAGATTGGTCAGGCCGCGTACCGGATCGATCGCTTCATAGGTCGGCCCGGCGGTGATCAGCACGCGCCTGCCTGACAGGGACTTAGGCTGGAACGATGCCACCACTTCCTCGACCAGTTGCGCCGGTTCGAGCATGCGGCCCATGCCGGTTTCGCCGCAGGCCTGCGATCCGGCGTCCGGCCCCAGGACCAGGATGCCGTCTGCACGCAGCCGGGCGACGTTGCGCTGCGTTGCCGGGTTCTGCCACATCTCCACATTCATGGCCGGCGCGATCAGCAGCGGCATGCCCAGCGGCCGGGCGATGCACAGCGTCGAGAGCAGATCGTTGCAGGCGCCATGCGCCAGCTTGAACATGAAGTCGGCCGAGCAGGGCGCAATCAGAATCGCATCCGCCCCGCGCGTGAGATCGATGTGCGCCATGTTGTTGGCAATGCGGTCATCCCATTGATCGGTATGCACCGTCCGGCCCGACAGCGCCTGCATGGTGACCGGCGTGATGAAATGGCAGGCAGCCGCCGTCATGACGACCTGCACCGATGCGCCCGCCTTGATCAGCGCGCGCGTCAGTTCGGCCGCCTTGTAGCAGGCAACGCCGCCGGTCATGCCGAGCACGATCGTGCGGTTTGCCAGTTCGGCTGCGGTCACATCGGTCGGTGCCATCGGGAGTTCCTTGTTGTTCAGCGGTTCACGCGCCGCAGTTCGTCGAGAATGAAGAGCGCAGCGCCGACACAGATCGCGCTGTCGGCCACATTGAACGCCGGGAAATGCCAGCCCGTCGTATGGAAATCGAGGAAATCGATGACGTGACCATACAGCATGCGGTCGATCACGTTGCCGATGGCGCCACCGAGGATCAGCGCCAGCGCCCAGCAGAACAGGCGCTGGCCGGCATGGCGCTTCAAGAGGAAGACGATCATCAGCGCTGCAGCAATGCCCAGCGCCGTGAACAGGTAACGCTGCCAGCCGGATTCGGTGGCCAAGAAGCTGAAGGCCGCGCCCTTGTTGTAGACCAGCGTCAGGTTGAAGAACGACGTGATCGCTTTTGCCTGGCCGTAGGCGAAGGTCTTTGCGATCGTGATCTTGCTGACCTGGTCGAGCAGGATGATGATCGTCGCAATGCCCAGCCAGGGCGCCAGGCTGGTGCTGGGCGTCGATGAAAAGCGGTTTCTATTGGCAGCCATGGTCTCGGTAGAAAAGAGTGAAGGGAGCAGGGCAGGATGCGCTGCCCATCAGGCAAAGCGCCGCGTCTCGCCGGCGCCGAACAGGTTCGACACGCAGCGCGCGCAGAGTCCCGCATGTGCCGCGTGGCTGCCGACGTCGGCGCGGTAATGCCAGCAGCGCTCGCATTTTGCCTGCGCCGAGGGCGTCACCACGATCGATTCTTGTGCAGCACCGGCCACCTCCACGACTGCCGCCTGCGAGGTGATCAGGAGGTTTTTCAGTTCCTCGCCCAGGCTGGCCAGCAGCGCATGGCGCGCGCCGGCCGCATGGATCGTGACTTCGGCCTGCAGCGACGAGCCGATGCCGCCGGCAATGCGCACTTCTTCGAGCTGCTTTGATACCCCGGCACGCACTTCGCGCAGCGCCGCGTACTTTGCCAGCAGCGCTTCGCTGCCTTCGACACCGGGCAGCACGTGATAGAGCTGCGTGAAGATGGTGCCGTCGCTGGCGGCGAAGGCTTCCTTGTCGGCAAAGACCGCCCAGGCTTCTTCTGCCGTGAATGACAGGATCGGCGCCATCACCCGCAGCAGCGACTGCGTGATGTGCCAGATCGCGGTCTGCGCCGCGCGGCGCGGCTGCGCGTTCACCGCGCAGGTGTAGAGCCGGTCCTTCAGGATATCGAGGTAGAAGCCGCCCAGGTCTTCCGAACAGTACATCTGCAGGGTCGACATCACCGGATGGAATTCATAGGCGTGATAGCGCTGCAGTATCTCGGCCTGCACCTGCGCCATGTGGGCGATTGCGTAGCGGTCGATCTCCAGCAGCTCCTCGATCGGCACGGCGTCGGTTGCCGGATTGAAGTCGGTCGTGTTAGCCAGCAAGAAGCGCAGCGTGTTGCGGATGCGCCGGTAGGCTTCGGTCACGCGTTTCAGGATTTCGTCGGAGATCGACAGCTCGCCCGAATAGTCGGTGGCCGCCACCCACAGGCGCAGGATTTCCGCGCCGAGTGAGTCCGACACCTTTTGCGGCGCGACCACGTTGCCCTTCGACTTGGACATCTTCTTGCCCTCGCCATCGACCACGAAACCGTGCGTGAGCAGCGCCTTGTAGGGCGCGCAACCGTTCAACATCGACGAGGTCAGCAGCGAGGAATGGAACCAGCCGCGATGCTGGTCGGAGCCCTCCAGATACAGGTCGGCCGGGAACTGCGATTGGGCTGCATGCGAGCCGCGCAGCACCGTCTGGTGCGTGGTGCCGGAATCGAACCAGACGTCCAAGGTATCGCGGTTCTTCTGGTACAGCGCCGCGTCGTCACCGAGCAGTTCGGCCGGGTCGAGCGCCTGCCAGGCTTCGATGCCGGCGACTTCGATGCGCTTTGCAATCGCTTCGATCAGTTCCGGCGTGCGCGGATGCAGCTCGCCCGTTTCGCGATGGACGAAAAACGCCATCGGCACGCCCCATTGACGCTGGCGCGACAGCGTCCAGTCGGGCCGGTTGGCGATCATGCCGTGCAACCGCGCCTTGCCCCAGCCGGGATAGAACTGGGTTTCCTCGATGGCGCGTAGCGCCGTCTGGCGCAGGCTCGGGCCGCCATCCTTTGGCGTGACATCCATGCCGGCAAACCATTGCGAGGTGGCGCGGTAGATGATCGGCGTCTTGTGGCGCCAGCAATGCATGTAGCTGTGGTCGAACATCACGAGTTTCATCAGCGCGCCGGCTTCGTCGAGCTTGGCGCAGATCGGCTTGGACGCTTCCCAGATCGTCAGGCCGCCGAAGAACGGCAGCCACGAAGCATAGCGGCCGTCGCCCATGACGGGATTCAGCATGTCGTCGTCCTTCATCCCGTGCGCCTTGCAGGAGATGAAGTCGTCGATGCCGTAGGCGGGCGACGAATGGACGATGCCGGTGCCGGCGTCGAGGGTCACATATTCGCCCAGGTAGACCGGGGACAGGCGGTCGTAGCCGGCGTCGGTGGCTGCCAGCGGATGGCGGAAGTTGACTTCCGACAGCGCCGCGCCCTTGCAGGTGGCAATCACCTTGCCGTGCAGGCCGTAGCGCGTCAGGCAGGCTTCGACCAGCGCTTCGGCGAGGATCAGCAAGGTTGGCACGCCGGCGCGCTCGGTTGCCACCAGCGCATAATCGAACTCCGGATGCATGTTCAGCGCCTGGTTGGCCGGAATCGTCCAGGGCGTGGTGGTCCAGATGACGCAGTAGCCGTGATCGGTCGGCAGCGCTGCCAGGCCGAAGGCGGCAGCGACCTTCTCCGGTTCGGCAAAGGCAAAAGCGACATCGATTGCCGGGTCGCGCTTGTCCTGATATTCGACCTCCGCTTCGGCCAGCGCCGAGCCGCAGTCGAAGCACCAGTTGACGGGTTTCAGGCCGCGGTAGACATAGCCCTTTTCGAGCAGGCGGCCGAGCGCGCGCAGTTCATCTGCCTCGTTGGCGAAATCCATGGTCTTGTACGGCCGGTCCCATTCGCCCAGCACGCCCAGGCGGATGAAATCCTTTTTCTGGCGCTCGATCTGCTCGGCGGCATAAGCGCGCGACTTCTGCAGCACGTCCATGGTCGGCAGGCTCTTGCCGAACTGCTTCTCGATCTGGATCTCGATCGGCATGCCGTGGCAATCCCAGCCCGGCACATATTGCGCATCGAAGCCGCTCATCTGGCGCGTCTTGACGACCATGTCTTTGAGGATCTTGTTGACCGCATGGCCGATGTGGATGTCGCCGTTGGCGTACGGCGGGCCGTCGTGCAGGATGAATTTCGGCCGGTCCTTCGAGGCCTTGCGGATCTTCTGGTAGACCTGGTTCTGCTGCCACAGGGCGACCCATTGCGGCTCGCGTTTTGCCAGGTCGCCGCGCATCGGAAAAGGGGTGTCGGTCATGTTGACCGGGTACTTGCTCTGCGGCCGGGCGTCGGCCTTGTTGCCGCGTGCCGGCTTGCCGGGGGCAGCGGCCGCCGGTGTGGCTGGTGTGGCGGATGGTTTCTGATCGTTTTCGGACATGGCGTGGGACTCGGTAAGCGGTAATCGGTTTGGCCCCGGACTGAAAACACAGGGCGGGCTCGGTGCAAAGGTCGGTGCACTGCGGCGGCGCCCGTCAGCTCAGGCTGCGGGCGCCGTCAAATTCGCTCTGCGGCAGCACCGGCCGGCGCCGCGCGTGCATCGCGCTGGCGGAAATACTCCCTGGCGCGCCTGGCATCGCGGTCGATTGCCGCCGTCAACGCCGGCAGGCCATCGTATTTTTCTTCGTCGCGCAGCTTTTCCAGGAATTCGACCTGCACCAGCTTGCCATAGCACTGCTGCGCATAATCGAACACGTGCGTCTCCAGCAGTACGCGGCCGCTGTCGTCGACGGTTGGCCGGATGCCGAGGCTGGCAACGCCCGGCAGCGGGTCGTCGGCCAGGCCATGCACCTGCACCACGAAGATGCCCGACAGTGCCGGCCGGCGATGCGGCAGGCGCAAATTCAGCGTCGGGAAACCGAGCGTGCGGCCGAGCTTCTGGCCGTGGATGACATGGCCGGAAATCCGGTAGCCGTGGCCGAGCAGGTCGCGGGTGCGGGCAAAGTCGCCCGCCGCCAGCGCCGCGCGCACCGCCGAGGATGAAATCCGTTCGGCCGCATGCATCACGTTGGGCAGGGTGACGACTTCGAAGCCGAACCGGCGACCGGCCTCGGCCAGTGTCGCGACGGTGCCGGCGCGTGCTGCGCCGTAGCGGAAATCCTCGCCCACCAGCAGCCAGCGCACATGCAGGCCCGCTACCAGCACCTGTTCGACGAACGTCTGCGGCGACAAGGCGGCGAACTGTGCATTGAAATGCTCGACGATGACGCGGTCGACGCCGGCGGCGGCAAGCGATGCGAGCTTGTCGCGCAGGTTGGCGATGCGCGCCGGTGCGCGGCCGATGTCGCCGCTTTTCAAGGCAAAGAATTCGCGCGGATGGGGTTCGAACGTCATCACCGCCGCATCCACGCGCAGGGCGCTGGCCTGCGTGCGCAAGCGCGCCAGCAGGGCCTGGTGGCCGCGATGGACGCCGTCGAAGTTGCCGATCGCCAGCGCACAGGGCGCGCGCGATGCAGCAGTGGGTAATCCGCGAAAGACCTTCATTGCGGTGGCAGATCCGGCAGTGGCAAAGCCTGCGATTATAGATGCTTTCGCCGCCGGCCCGGCGCCTTACATTTCTCCCCAGACGGCGTTGAGGCAGGCCAGGGCTGCCAGGCCGGCGGTTTCGGTGCGCAGCACGCGGGCGCCCATGTTGAGCATCAGCACGCCGTGGGCGCCGGCCTGCGCCGCCTCGGCAGGGGTGAAACCGCCTTCCGGGCCGACCATGAGCGTCACCGATTGCGCCGGCTGATGGCGCGCCCAGTGCGACAGCGGCGTTTCGGCGTCCGGCGTCAGCAGGATGCGCCGGTGCAGGTCCTGGCGCGCAACATAGCCGTTGAACTCGTGCATCTCGCCCACGTGCATCAGGCGGTTGCGCCCGCTCTGCTCGGCGGCGGCCACCGTGATCGCCTGCCAGTGCAGCAGCCGCTTGGCAAACCGCTCGGCCGACAGGCGCACCACGCAGCGCTGCGCGGCCAGCGGCTGCAGTGCGGTCGCACCCAGTTCGACCGCCTTTTCGACGATCCAGTCCATCTTCGAGGCTTCCGGCAAGGCCTGGGCCAGGGTGATCGCATGCGCCGGCTCGGCTTCGCGGGGCGAGAAGGCCTTGACCTCGACCTGCACGCGCTTGCGCTCGACGACCTCGACGGTGGCGGAATATTCGCCGCCTTCGCCGTTGAACAGGGTGACAATGGCGCCGGGCTGCAGGCGCAGCACCTGGACATGATGGGCGAGCGCCTGCGGCAGGTCGAAGGCGCTGCCGATGGCCAGCGGCTGGGCACAATAAAAGCGGGGCATGCGCGATCCTTCTTCGATGCGTTGGCTGGATTGCGATTTTAGTCCGTATTGGCCGGTCTGTTAAACTATTAAGCTTCCGATGCTGCGCAGTCCTGCCGGCGCACCGTCCTCCACTTTCGCTGCCTCGCAGCCGCGCCTGCCGACCATGACTTCACCGCTATCGAATCCTCCCGTCCAACAGAAAATGGCCAACGCTATCCGTGCGCTTGCCATGGACGCCGTGCAAAAAGCCAATTCCGGCCATCCCGGCATGCCGATGGGCATGGCCGAGATCGCCGTGGCGCTGTGGGCCAAGCATTACCGCCACAATCCGGTCGATCCGCACTGGATCGACCGCGACCGCTTCGTGCTCTCCAACGGCCACGGTTCGATGCTGCACTATGCATTGCTGCACCTGTCGGGCCATGACCTGCCGATGGATGAGCTGCGCAACTTCCGCCAGCTGCATTCGAAGACGCCCGGCCATCCGGAAGTCGAGGTCACGCCCGGCATCGAAACCACCACCGGCCCGCTCGGCCAGGGCCTGGCCAATGCGGTCGGTATGGCATTGAGCGAAAAACTGCTGGCAGCCGAATTCAACCGGCCCGGCTTCGACGTGGTGTCGCATCACACCTATGTCTTCGTCGGCGACGGCTGCCTGATGGAAGGCATTTCGCATGAAGCCTGTTCGCTGGCCGGCGTGCTGCGCCTCTCGAAATTGATCGTGCTGTACGACGACAATGGCATTTCGATCGACGGCAAGGTCGAGAGCTGGTTTGCCGACGACACGCCCAAGCGCTTCGAAGCCTATGGCTGGAACGTGATCGCCGATGTCGATGGCCACAGCGTGGCAGCCGTCGATGCGGCAATCGTTGCGGCAAAGACTGCCGACCGGCCGACCCTGATCTGCTGCAAGACCGTCATCGGCAAGGGTGCGCCGAACCTCGAAGGCAGCGACAAGGTCCATGGCGCTGCGCTGGGCGAGAAGGAAATCGCGGCCGTGCGCGAAACGCTGGGCTGGACCAGCGCACCGTTCGAGATTCCGGCCGACGTCTACGCCGCCTGGGATGGCAAGCCGGCGGGCGCGCAGCGGCAGGCCGACTGGCAGGCGTCGTTCGATGCCTACCGGGCGCAGTATCCGCAACAGGCAGCCGAGCTGCAGCGACGCATGGCCGGCGAGCTGCCGGGCAATTTCGACGCCACAGCCGACGCCTTCATTGCCGACTGCATGGCAAAGCAGGAAACCATCGCCACCCGCAAGGCCAGCCAGAACAGCATCCAGGCGCTGGCCCAGGTGCTGCCGGAGTTCCTCGGCGGCTCGGCCGACCTGACCGGTTCGAACCTGACCAACTGGAAGGAATCGGTTGCGGTGCGGCGCGACCAGGCCGGCAACCACATCAATTACGGCGTGCGCGAATTCGCCATGAGCGCCATGATGAACGGCATCGCCCTGCATGGCGGCTACCTGCCGTTTGGCGCCACCTTCCTGACGTTCTCCGACTACAGCCGCAATGCCCTGCGCATGGCAGCACTCATGAAGATCCGCTCGCTGTTCGTGTTCACGCATGACTCGATCGGCCTGGGCGAGGACGGCCCGACCCATCAGTCGGTCGAGCATGTGTCGAGCCTGCGCCTGATTCCGAACCTGGACAACTGGCGGCCGTGCGACACCACCGAATCCGCAGTCGCCTGGATCGAAGCGGTCCGGCGCAAGACCGGGCCGAGCACGCTGATCTTTTCGCGCCAGAACCTGCAATTCCAGCAGCGCTCGGCCGAGCAGGTCGCAGCGATCGCCCGCGGCGGCTATGTGCTGCACGATGCGCCGCATGCGCGGGCGATCATCATCGCCACCGGGTCGGAAGTCGAACTGGCGATGCAATCGGCACGTGCGCTGGCGGCTCGCGGCGTGCCGGTGCGTGTGGTGTCGATGCCGTCGACCGATGTCTTCGATCGCCAGGATGCGGCGTACCGGGCCGAGGTGCTCACGCGCGGTGTGCCGCGGGTGGCGGTCGAAGCCGGCGTGACCGCTTTCTGGTGCAAGTATGTCGGTCTCGACGGCGCCGTCATCGGTATCGATACCTTCGGCGAATCGGCGCCGGCGCCGGCGCTGTTTGCCCACTTTGGATTCACCGTCGAAAAGGTCGTGGCGGCCGTCGAAAGGACGCTGGCCTGAAGTTGCAAGATGCAAGACCTGCCGCAACAGGTTCGCGACAGGTTTTCAACAACCGCTTTCCATCCGCTGCTGTCGTCGGCATCGACAGCGACCCGAGATTTCAACTGTCCAGGAGCAAAAGAGAATGGCTATCAAACTTGGCATCAACGGCTTCGGCCGCATCGGCCGCAATGTATTTCGTTCGGCGATCAAGAGCTTCGGCGATATCGAGATCGTCGGCATCAACGACTTGCTGGAGCCTGAATACCTGGCCTACATGCTCAAGTACGATTCGGTGCACGGCCGCTTCGACGGCGATGTGTCGATCGACGGCAATACGCTCATCGTCAACGGCAAGAAGATCCGCCTGACGCAGGAGCGCGACCCGGCCAATCTCAAGTGGGGCGACATCGGCGCCGACGTGGTGCTCGAGTCCACCGGACTGTTCCTCGACAAGGCCTCCGGCGAAAAGCACCTGGCTGCCGGCGCGAAGAAAGTCATTTTTTCGGCGCCGTCGAAAGACGACACACCGATGTTCGTCTTCGGCGTCAACGACAAGAGCTACAACGGCGAAGCCATCATCTCCAACGCATCGTGCACCACCAACTGCCTGGCGCCGATCGCCAAGGTCTTGAATGACAAGTGGGGCATCAAGCGCGGCCTGATGACGACCGTGCATGCTGCAACGGCCACGCAAAAAACCGTGGATGGCCCGAGCAACAAGGACTGGCGCGGCGGTCGCGGCATTCTCGAAAACATCATCCCTTCGAGCACCGGTGCGGCCAAGGCTGTCGGCGTGGTGATCCCCGAACTGAACAAGAAGCTGACAGGCATGTCCTTTCGCGTGCCGACTTCGGATGTGTCGGTGGTCGACCTGACCTGCGAACTCAACAACGAAGCCACGTTGAAGGAAATCTGCGCAGAGATGAAGGCGCAAAGCGAAGGCGCAATGAAGGGCATCCTCGGCTACACCGAAGACAAGGTCGTCGCGACCGACTTCCGCGGCGACACCCGGACCTCGATCTTCGACGCCGATGCCTCCATCGCACTCGACGGCACCTTCATCAAGGTCATTGCCTGGTATGACAACGAATGGGGTTATTCCAACAAATGCCTGGAGATGGTTCGCGTCGTTTCGAAGTAACCCGACTTCCGATCCAGTGAAAAGCGCCGCGAGGCGCTTTTTGTTTGGTGCGCTGCGTTCAGGATCGGTTGGCGCAAACGAAACCGAAACCGTTTGCGCCCGACCACCGTATACAAGGCACACCCCGTGATACGGTCCACCTCTCCTGATTTTTTACTGCTGCGATGACCATACCCTTTTCCCGCCCGTGCCGGTACTGGCTGCTGTCGATCGGCTTGCTTTGCGCCTTGCCGGGTACGGCGTCGGCGCATGAATTCTGGATGCTGCCCAGGCCGTTCGCCATCGCGCCGAACGGCACGACACGGCTGACGCTCAACGTCGGCGAATACTTCAGCGGCGACATCATCGCGTTCTCGACGCAGTATGTGGCGGCGCTGCATCATTACGCCCAGGATGTCGACACCGACCTGCTGCCGAAGGTGTCGACCACGCCCACCGTCGGCGAATTTCCGATCCGGCTCGACAAGCCCGGCACACATCTGTTTTCCTACGACAGCCAGCCCAACAGCATCACCCTGGGCGGTGAAAAATTCAACGCCTACCTGCATGACGAAGGACTCGATGGGATCGTCAGACAGCGCGAGGCAGCCGGTAACCTCTTGAAGCCCGCGCGCGAACGTTACCGGCGTTTCGTCAAGACGCTGGCGCAGGCCGGCGACGTTTCCGACGCCACCTTCGCCATCCGCACCGGGCAGCGTTTCGAGATCGTGCCGATGACCGATCCGCTTGCCGCAGTGGCCGGCGAGCGGCTGGCGTTCACGCTCTATTTCGAGCAGAAGCCGCTGGCAGGCGCCTTGATCAAGGCCTGGCGCGTCGATGGCGACCAGACGCTGATGATCCGCGCCCGCACCGACGCCGCCGGCCAGGTCGCCTTCGACCTGCCGTATGCCGGCACCTGGATGCTCAGCGTGGTGCACATGATTGCCGCAGTCGGCGCCGCCGGATACGACTACGACAGCCTGTGGGGCAACCTGACGTTTTCGCTGAAAGCAGCGCCGCGGCGGCAGTAGCTGCCGGCGGCGCAGGCCGCTTCAGAGCATGCCGAAGGTGCGGTCCCACAGGGCGATCACGGCGGCGACCTCGGCGATGATCGGCCCGACGTCGATGCGCGCGCGCTCCATGCCCTGCAGCCGCACCTGGTGCTGCAGCTTGCGAAAGCGCCGGTAGGCGTCGGCCACCGACGCCGCGGCAGCAGCGTCGATCAGGCCGAGGCTGCCGCACAGTTTGAGCAGGCCGATGTTGCCGATGTCGGCGGCCAGCTGCGCGTGCTGCGCCGCATGCTGCAGCACCAGGTACTGCACGATGAATTCGATGTCGATCATGCCGCCGCGATCGTGCTTGAGATCGAACAGCGGCGTGCGGTTCGGATGGGCGGCGGCGAGCTTTTTGCGCATCACCAGCACATCGCGCTTCAGGGTCGCGGCCTCGCGCGGGCGCGCCAGCACGGCAATCCGGATCGCCTCGAAGCGCGCGCCGATGGCCGCGTCGCCGGCGCAAAAGCGCGCGCGCGTGAGCGCCTGATGCTCCCATTGCCAGGCCGAGCGCATCTGGTATTTCTCGAATGCGGCAATGCTGGTGACCAGCAGGCCGCTGGCGCCGTCCGGGCGCAGGGCGATGTCGATGTCGAACAGGATGCCGGCGGCGGTATGGCTGGTCATCCAGGTAATGAAGCGTTGCGCCAGGCGCGCATACAGCGCCGGCGCATCCTGGTCATCGTCGTCGTACAGGAAGACCAGGTCGAGGTCGGAAGCATAGCCGAGCTCCTTGCCGCCAAGCTTGCCGTAGGCGATGACGGCGAATTTCGGTTGTGGCAGATGCCGCTGCGGCAGCGTGTTCCAGATCGCCTGCACGGTTTGCGCCACCAGCACGTCGGCCAGCGCCGAGAGATTGTCGGCCAGTTGCTCGACCGTCACTGTGCCTTCCAGGTCCTGCGCCAGCAAGCGCAGCAATTGCGCGTGGTGCAGCTCGCGCAGCACATCGAGCTGGCGCTCGGTGTCGCCCGACGTCGCCTGCAGCTGTGCCTCGCAGTCGGCAGCGAAGGCAACCCAATCCGGCGCGGAGCGGAAGGTACTGTCGTCGAGCAGTTCATCGAGCAGCAGCGGATGGCGCGTCAGGTACTGGGCAGCCCAGCCGCTGGCGCTCATCATCCGGATCACGCGTTCCAGGGCTTGCGGGTATTCCGTCAACAGCGCCAGATATGCTGCGCGCCGTGCGATCGCCTCGAAGAAATCGATGAGCCGTTCGAAAGTCACCGAGCGATTCTCGACGGCTGCGGCAATCATCGGAAGGCAGGCATTGATCAGCGCCAGCAGCTTCTTTCGGCTGGCCTCCGGCAGCGACTCCATGCGCGACGATTGCATGGTCAGCAGCAAGCGCCCGGCAGCCTGCGCCGGATTATCGAAGTTCAGCGCTGCCAGCCGCGCCGAAATGGTTTCGAGTCCATCTTCCGCGCTCAGTGGCGCGTATTCGGCCACCGCTGCATCGAGCGGCAGACTGCGCTTGTCGCTGAAAATCGCATCGAATTGCACCGCGACGATCGCTCGATGGCGTTCGAGTTCGGCCAGCAGGCTGGCCACGTCCGGCAATCCCATCATCTGCGCCACGCACAAGCGGTCGGTGTCGTTCCCCGGCAAGGCGTGAGTCTGGGCATCGTCCAGGTACTGCAGCCGATGCTCCAGGTTGCGCAGGAAGGTGTACGCCGCCAGCAGGTCGGTCACCACCTGCGGCGTCAGCAGGCGTTTGTCTGCCAGGGTTGCCAAAACCGTGCGGGTCGAGCGCTCCCGCAACTGGGCGTCGCGCCCGCCACGGATCAGCTGGAACACCTGGGCCAGGAATTCGATTTCGCGGATGCCGCCGCGGCCCAGCTTGACGTTGTTGCTGCGTTCCGGATGCCGGGTTTCCTGTCGAATGACCTCCGCGCGGATCTGGCCATGCATCGTTCGCATCGCATCGATGGCGCTGAAATCCAGATAGCGGCGGTAGACGAATGGATTGCGGATCGCCTCGAGCGCCAGGATGTCGTCGGCGTCACCGGTCACGGCACGCGCCTTGACCCAGGCATAACGCTCCCATTCGCGGCCCTGCACGATCAAGTATTCCTCCAGCATGCTGAAGCTGGCCGCCAGCGGACCGGAACTGCCGTTCGGCCGCAGCGCCATGTCGACCCGGAAGCTGAAACCGTCTTCCGTGATTTCAGAGATTGCAGCGATCAGGCGCTTGCCGAGGCGGGTAAAGAATTCATGGTTCGACAGGCTTTTCTGGGTCGCGGCATCGGTCCGGGTTTCGCCGTTTTCGGGATACAGGAAGATCAGGTCGATGTCCGACGACACGTTCAGTTCACCACCGCCGAGCTTGCCCATGCCGATTACCAGCAGGTGCTGCGGCAGACCGGAATCGGCGCCGGTCGGCACACCATGGACCGCTTCCAGTTCCGGCTGCAGTGCTGCCAGATGGGTGCGGATGGCGAAATCGGCTAACAGGGTCATGCTGGCGACGACTTCGGCGAGGTCGGCCCGACCCTCCAGCTCGCGCCTGATCAGCGCACACAGAACCAGGTTGCGCACCCGGCGCATGGCACGCTGCAGCGGCAGTCCCGGATTGATTTCCGTTTGTAACAATGCGCTGAGGCTGGCGGGGGTCAGCGATAATTTGGTGGCACGCTCGACCGCGTCCGAACGGACCGGGTCGGCCTCCAGCCAGCGCCGGTAAAAACGCGAGGCCTGTTCGCTGCTCAGTAGGGAAATTGTCATTGTTGAAAGCGGTCGGTTGAAGTGTATGCGAGTCCGGGTGCGGTGCGGATGGTCGGCGTAATGCGTGTAATGCGTGCAATGCGTGCGGTGGGTCCGGCGTGTGCGGTGCGCGGCGGTGTAATGCGGTGCAATCTCGCGCGTAGTCCGGCCATCGATGCAGGTGTCAGCCAGGTGTGACCGGCACGGCCTGCATGTGACGCGCTTCACTGCGCGAACGGCGGGCCGCCGTATCGTGGGCGCGGTGTTTCATGCGACTATACAGCCTGCCGCACAGACGGCCCGCCAGGTTCCTGGCAATGTCTCTATCCTTGTTGAACCAAGTTTAACGTACGCCGGGTCCGACCTTGAATCTTTCTGCCTGATGCCAACCGACGATTCGACTCCCACGCCGGCAGCCGGGTTAGGGCCGGCCTGCACACGGGCCGCGCTGACCGGTTTTCGCCTGGCGCACACCAGTCTGTGGCAGTTGCTTTGTCTGACCGGCAAGCTGCTGGTCGTCGTGTATTTCCTCTTCTGTCTGATGTTCCTGGTGCTGCGCTATGGCGTCTTGCCCAACATCGACCGCTACAAATCGAGTGTCGAACAACTTGCCTCGGATGCGATCGGCCAGCCGCTGACGATCGGCCGCATCGATGCTGGATGGTCGCGCTTCACCCCGCGCCTGGCATTGACCGATGTGGTGATCCATGACCATGGCGGCGTCGTTGCGCTGCGCCTGCCGCGTGTCACGGCCGGTTTGTCGTGGTGGTCGGTGGTGGTCGGTGCATTGCGCCTGGATGCACTCGAAATCGAGAAGGCCGACCTCGACATCCAGCGCGACCGGGCCGGGCACCTGTTCGTGGCAGGCATTTTCATCGATACCGGCAAGAGCGGCGATGGACGCGGCGCCGACTGGGTCCTGTCGCAGCGCCGCATCGTCATCCGTGACGGCCGCGTGCGCTGGAACGACGCCCAGCGCGGCGCGCCGGAGCTGGTGCTGGAACATGTCAATTTCAGGCTCGACAATCAGTGGCAGGGTCATGCCTTCGCGCTGTCGGCGGTACCGCCGGCGGCACTGGCCGCGCCGCTCGAGTTGCGCGGAAAATTTACCCATCCGCATTTTTCAAGCCGCATCTCTGACCTCTCGCAATGGCGCGGGACCTTGTATGCCGATGTCCGCAGTGCGGCGCTGGCCGGCTGGAGCGCGTATGTCGATTATCCGATCGCCCTGACCGAGGGCCGCGGCTCGGTGCGATCCTGGCTCAGCTTCGACCGACACAAAGTGGTCGACCTGAGTACGGATCTGCATCTGGAAGATGTGTCGGCACGGCTGGCACCGGAGCTGCCATTGCTCCAACTGGCAGCCGTCGATGGCCGGATTTCGCTTCAGGAAGAGCTCGGCACGCGCGCTCCACAATCGATGCCGATCGGGCAAGCCGAAGCGGCTCCCGTAGCGGCTACATCTGCTCCCGTGACTGCGACGACCCTCGCTCCTGGCGCCACTGCACCGACCGCAATCATCGAGCCTGCTCCTGCCGCCCCATCCGGCAGCGCCGGTTTCGCAATGCACGGGCACACCATCGTGCTGACCGATTTTTCCATGCGCACGCAAGATGGCTTGAGCCTGCCAAGCACCACCATCCGTGAAAAATTCACGCCGGCCGACGGCAATCAGCCGGAACACATGGAGTTCGATGCCCGTGTGCTCGACCTCGAGACGCTCGCCAACCTGGTCGAACGGTTGCCGTTGCCGGCTGCCCAGCGTCGCATGCTGCAGGATTTTTCGCCGCGCGGCACGCTGCAGGATTTTGCGGTCCGCTGGCAGGGCACCTATCCGGACATCGCCTCGTATTCCGTGAAGGGAAAGTTCAGCAACCTGGCGCTCAACGCGCAACCTTCGCGTCCGACGCGCGCGAAAAGCGGCGGTCTGCCGGCTCAGGCAGCGCTGCCTGCGATACCGGGATTCGACCACTTGAGCGGCAGCATCGATGCCAGCGACCGCGGCGGTGCCTTCACCCTTGTATCGACGGCACTGAAATTGAACTTGCCGGGTTACTTCGCCGATCCGGTGATCGCGCTCGACCAGCTCGACATGCAGGCCAACTGGAGCTTCGAGGCCAACGACCAGTTGTTGCTGGAAGTGCGCAAGATGCAACTGGTTCAGCAAGGCTTGCGCGCCAGCTTTTCAGGCACGCACCTGATGCCGTTGCGCGGACAGCGCGGCAAACCGCTCGGTACCATTGATCTCACCGGCAGCATTTCAGGTCTCGACATCGCCCGCATCGATGCGTATCTGCCGCTGGTCACGCCTGAAGGATTGCGCGCTTGGCTGGATGGCGCGCTGGTCGGCGGCACGCTGCAGGACACGACCCTGAAAATGAAGGGGGACCTGTCGGGCTTTCCGTTTCACATGGCCACCGTGAACGGCAAGACGGTCAATTCGGCCGGTCAATTCACGGTGCGCGGGCGTATCGAGAACGGCAAGCTCAATGTCGCGCCCGGGCGCTTTGCAAAGGACAGCAAGGATGGCAAGACGCCGCTCTGGCCGCTGATCGAGCAAATCCAGGGCAGCATTGTCTTTGACCGTACACGCATGGAAATCGATGCAGTCAGTGCAATGATCCACAATGTACCGCTGGCCGGCGTCAAGGCGGTGATACCGGATCTGCTGTCGCCCGACAAGGTTCTGAGCGTCGACGGTTTGGCCGCCGGTGCGTTGCAGGACCTGGTCGGTTTCGTCAACGACAGCCCGGTGATGGACTGGATTGGCCGCTTTACAGAAGAGACGCGCGCCACCGGCAATGCGCGACTCGGTTTGAAACTGCAGCTGCCGCTGTCTCATTTGCTCGAATCGAAAGTGCAGGGCAGCCTGCAACTGGCCGGCAACGACGTCACGCTGCAGAACGCGATCCCGGCCCTGCTGCAAACCAGCGGCAAGCTCGATTTCACCGAAAAGGGCTTCACCCTGAATGGCATGAAGGCCAGCTTCGTCGGCGGTCCCGTGACCGCCACCGGCGGCTCTCAGCGCGACGGCGCGATCGTCATCCGGGCCGATGGCAGCGTGTCGTCGGACGGCTTGCGGCGCACGTATCCTGGTCCGGCAATGCTGCGCCTGGCCGACCGTATCAACGGCAGCACGCGCTATGGCGCCACCATTGCCGTACGCAAGAAGCATCTTGAAATCCAGGTCGACTCCACCCTGCAGGGACTGGCGCTGGACTTGCCGGTGCCGCTGAAGAAATCTGCCAACGAAAGCTTGCCGCTGAAATTCGAAATCGCCGGCATGCCGGGCGACGACAGCGTCGGCCTGCGCGATGAAATCCGGGTCGCGCTCGGCACGGCGGTATCGGCACGTTACCTGCGCCAAAAAGGCCTGGAAAAAAATGCGCCGTGGCGCGTGCTGCGCGGTGGCATCGGCGTCAATGTACCGGCGCCGCAACCGGACAGCGGCGTGGCCATCAACGTCAGCCTGAAGTCGCTCAGCATCGATGCCTGGCGCAGCGCCATCGCCATTATCACCGGTGCGGAAAAAACGAAATCAAGCGCTGTGGCGGCAATCGACGCGGTGTCTGTACCGGTGGTCGCGGTAGCACCCGGACCGATACCGGTGGCGGCCGTCGGCACGCCTGGTACAACCGTCGCGCCCGTAGCCGCAATACCATCCGCAGCAGAACCGATCGGCCTGAGCCAGTACATCGAACCCGAGGTGCTGGCCGCCCGCGCTACCGAGTTGATCATCGCCGGCAAGAAGCTCGATAACGTGGTGGTCGGCGCGTCACATCAGAAGGGCGTCTGGCAAGCCAACATCGACGCTGCCCAGGCCTCCGGTTACGTGACCTGGAATGAATCGACGACCGGCGTTGGCCTGGGACGGGTGACGGCGCGGCTCAGTTCGCTCATCATTCCAAAGTCGGCGGCCAGCGACGTCACCGAAATCCTGGAAGGCAAGAGCACTACCACGCAGATTCCCGCACTCGATATCGTCGCGGCAAATTTTGAACTGCTCGGCAAAAAGATGGGCCGGCTCGAACTGATCGCTGCCAATACCGGCCGCGCATCGGCGGTGCGCGAATGGCAGATCAACAAATTATTGATCACCAATCCCGATGCCGAACTGAAGGCAGTCGGCAAGTGGAGCACCACCGGCGGCGACAACCTGACCAACCTGAACTATGGCCTGGACATCGTCAACGCCGGCAAGCTGCTGGAACGCTTCGGGTTTGCCAATGTTCTCAAGGGTGGCAAGGGCCGCCTCGAGGGCGACATCAATTGGCAGGGCTTGCCGTTTTCGCTGGATGTGCCGACCCTGAATGGCGAATTGCGCATCGACCTGGCGGCCGGCCAGTTCCTGAAGGTCGATCCGGGCGCCGCAAAACTGCTCGGTGTGCTCAGCCTGCAATCGCTGCCGCGCCGCTTGACGCTGGATTTTCGGGACGTGTTTTCAGAAGGATTTGCCTTCGACGGCATTACGGGCACGGCGACCATCGCCCGTGGCGCTGCCCGAACCGACAATTTCAAGATGCGCAGCGTGAACGCGACTGTCATCATGGATGGCACCGCCGACATCGACAAGGAAACGCAGAATCTGCATGTGGCGGTGATTCCGGAAATTAATGTCGGTACCGCTTCGGTCGTCTACGCGCTGGCGGTCAATCCGATCATCGGGCTGGGTTCATTCCTGGCGCAATTGTTCCTGCGCGATCCGCTGATGCGCGCTTTTACGTTCGAGTACAAGATCACCGGGCCATGGAAAGAGCCGCAGGTGGTCAAGGTTGACCGCAACGGCGTGCCGATACCGGGCAAGATCGCGCCGCAGACAACCAGTGCCGGAATGCCTTGAGCCGGTCGTGAATCAGCCATCACCCAAACCACTTTTTGACCAGCCATGAGCCCATCTTCAACACCACCCAACGCCGCCACTGCTTCGACACTCCTGGGCGAGGACGATTCTTCCGCGCCGAAAGTCGCCGCCGTACAAATGGTGTCGACTCCGGATATCACTGAAAACATCGCCACCGCGCGCCGCCTGGTGGCCGAGGCGGCGGCGCAGGGCGCCAAGCTGGTGCTGCTGCCCGAGTACTGGCCGTTACTGGGCCTGCATGAAAACGACAAGCTCGCCCATGCCGAGACAGCCGGTCGCGGCCCGATGCAGGAAGCGCTTGCCGGCATGGCGCGCGAGCATGCGATCTGGCTGATCGGCGGCACCCTGCCGATGGTCAGCAGCGAGAGCGGCAAGGTCATGAACACAACCCTGGTTTATGGGGCGGACGGCGCGTTGCAAGCGCGCTACGACAAGATTCATCTGTTCAGTTTCAGCCGCGGCAAGGAGTCCTACGACGAATCCCGCACGATTGCCGCCGGTGCTGAAGTCCAGAGCGTGGAGACGCCATTCGGCCGGGTCGGCCTGTCGGTCTGTTACGACCTGCGTTTTCCGGAACTGTACAGGGCGCTGGGCGATTGCGCCCTGATCGTGGTGCCGTCGGCATTTACCTGGACCACCGGCCGCGCCCATTGGGAAATCCTGCTGCGCGCCCGTGCCATCGAAAACCAGTGCTACGTGCTGGCCGCCGCGCAGGGCGGTCAGCATCCGAACGGTCGCCGCACCTGGGGCCACAGCATGCTGATCGACCCCTGGGGCGAACCGGTGGCGGTGCTGGAAGAAGGCGAGGGCGTGGTAGTCGGTGCGCTCGATGCCGAGCACGTGCGCTCGGTACGCGAGAATCTGCCGGCCTTGCGCCATCGGCGGATGTAGACCGCGACGTTGTCTCGAATCGCCCGTGCGTCTGTCAAAAAGCCGCACCGCATCTCGCAATCGAGCCATATGCTCTACAATCGCTCATCCCTGCAGCAATCAATCAGAATCCGAGGCGACATTTTCTACCGCATTCATGCGGTTGCGCCCAGGTTTGCGCGATTTGCACCTCACAGACAGTCAGAAAAGCGAGCAACCACATGATTCCGTTCGAACCCAACCTGCGCACCCTGGCCGTTGCGCGCGACATCCTGTTGACACCGTTCGGCCTGGATGAAGGCAAGCTCATCACGGCTCTTGGCACGATGTTTACGCACAAGGTCGACTACGCCGACATGTATTTCCAGTTCACGAAAAGCGAAGGCTGGAGCCTGGAAGAAGGCATCGTCAAGACCGGCAGTTTTTCGATCGACCAGGGCGTCGGCGTACGGGCCGTGTCCGGTGACAAGACCGCATTTTCGTATTCCGATGAAATCTCCGAGCGGGCCTTGCTCGAAGCCGCGACTGCGACGCGCACCATCGCACGCCAGGGCGCCGGCAAGATCAAGGTCGCGTCCAGGGTCCAGGAAATCGGCGGCCGCTCGCTGTACCTGCCGAACGATCCGCTGGCCTCATTGGATGCGACCGCCAAGGTCAGGTTGCTCGAGCAGGTCGAGCGCATCGCCCGCAAGAAGGATCCGCGCGTGGTCCAGGTCATGGCTGGCCTCGCTGGTGAATACGACGTGGTGCTGGTGGTGCGCAGCGATGGCGTGATTGCCGCCGACATCCGGCCGTTGGTGCGCTTGTCGGTGACGGTGATTGCCGAGCAGGATGGCCGCCGCGAGATGGGATCCTCGGGTGGAGGCGGGCGTTTCAGCTAC
>JANXSS010000167.1 GCA_025356535.1 Herminiimonas sp. | reverse complement strand
ACTGCGGCCCGGATCGATACGCATCTCGCATACGCCATTTCGAATTCTGCTCTAGTTGTTCCCTTCATAGGTCGATTGCCTGCTGGCCGCAACAGTGCCTGCCGTTCGTCAATCCCGTGCGTGCCATCGACGAACCGGTTGCCTGTCGTATTGCCGCCCGGCGGCCGGCCGGTCGTGCGACTTACTTGGTGTCGAAGCGCGTCACGCCGCGCCACTGCGGCGGCGGCGGCGTTTGCCGGAATGCGGCAATACGCTGTGCGTAGAGTTCATGGAGGCGCGGCGCGGCGGCACCGTGCGCCAGTTGCTGCAGGCCGGCTTCGGCCTGCGTCCATTCCTGCTTGCGATAGTGCGCAAGCGTGGCCTCCCAGAGCGCCAGTTCGCTCGCCACTTCCGGGGCCAGCGTCGACTGCAGGCCCAGCGGTTGGTAGACCGTCACCGCCGCCTCCTTGCCCTTTACCTGCACGCAATCGAGCTCGCGGTAGGCAAACGTCGGCGTGGCCGCGCGGGTGGTTTCGCCGACCATGATGCCCACGCCGTATTCCTTGGTCTTGCCCTCCAGGCGCGCGCCAAGATTGACCGCGTCGCCCATGACGGTATAGGCCAGGCGGATGGTCGAACCCATGTCGCCCACCGTCATGCTGCCGGTATTGACGCCGATGCCGATCTGCATCGCCGGCCAGCCCTGCGCCACCAGTTCGACATTCAGACCCTGCAGCGCGGCCTGCATGTCGAGGGCGGCAGCCACGGCATGTTCGGCATGCAGCGCGTCGTCGACCGGCGCACCCCAGAAAGCCACGATGGCGTCGCCGATGTACTTGTCGAGCGTGCCGCCGTGACGCCGGATCACCATCGTCATGCGCGTCAGATACAGGTTCATGTATCTTGCCAGCGCTTCCGGCTCCAGGCCTTCAGAAATGGTGGTGAAGCCACGCACGTCCGAAAACAGCACCGTCAGTTCGGCCTTGCGGCTGTCCATGCTGTAGCGCTCCGGGTCCTGCACCATTTTATCGACCAGCTCGGGCGGCACGTACTGGCCGAAGCGCTGCGTGATGCGCCGCTTGTCGCGCGACTCGATGAAGTAACCGTAGGCCATGTTCCAGACATAGATCGTGGCAATCAGCAGCAGGCCCGAAGCCAGCGGCACGATCCAGTTCAGATACTGCCAGAGCGCGAGGTTGCCGCCGACCAGCGCGCCGGTCATCAGCAGCGTGGCGGCGGTGGCGGCGAACGGCCACTGCCACGGAAACAGGAAGATCATCGCCAGGCCGATCAGCAGCAGTGCGCAGAATTCGATCGCCATGCCGTAGCCGGGCCGCTCCTTGATGCGATGCTCGAGCATGCCGCTGACCAGATTGGCATGCACTTCCATGCCGGGATAGATCTCGCCGACCGGTGTGGTGCGCAAATCGCGCAGGCCCGGCGCGGTGGTGCCGACGATGACGATCTTGCCGCGCAGCGCATCCGGCGGCAGGCGCCCGGCGATCAGGTCGGCGGCCGAGTAATAGGCAAAGCTGCGTTCGCCGCCGCGGTACGGCACCCAGGCCGCGAGGTTCTCGTCGACCGGTACCGGCAGCGCCGCAACGCCGCTTGCCTGCAGGCGCAGCGAATCGAGTTCGCCGTCGGCAAACACCGGCTGCACGCTGGCCGCCCCCAGGTAGGCGCGCACCATCGCCAGCGAGAAGGCCTCGTAATACTGCCCCGCGTGAAAGGTCAGCAGCGGCACCCGGCGCACGCTGCCGTCCGCGTCGATGATGGGGTTGAAGCTGCCGGCGCCGGCCGCCGCCTCCTGCAGCCGCTGCAGGTTGCCGCCGTGGTTGCGCCAGTTGGTGATCGCGATGTCGTGGCCGCGCATGGCGCCTGCCGGCAGCGCCGCTGGCGGCAATGCGCCGCTGGTGCTGCCTTCGTTGGAAAGGTAGTAACCGAGGATCACCGGGCGGCCCTTCAACGCCGCCGCAAACAGGCTGTCGTAATCGAGCGAGGCGCGCAGCCGGGCCAGTGCCGCGCCATAGGCGGCATCATTGCGCAGTTCGCCCGCGCCCAGCTTGTCGAGCGTGCCCAGGCCGGAGCTGTCGTCGGCTTCGGCCATGACCAGGTCGAAGCCCATGATGCGCGCGCCGTAATCGTCGAAGGCGCGCGTGGTCAGGCGCGCCATGCGGTCGCGCCGCCATGGCCAGCGACCGATCTCGGCCAGGCTTTTTTCATCGATGTCGACGATGGCGATGCGCCGGTCGATCGTGCCCGGCATGGTCACGCGCAGGCGGATGTCGTAGATCAGGCGATCGAAGGCGTCGACCAGCGGCAGCGGCAGGCGCTGCGTCACATGGGCCAGCAGGATTGCCAGCAGCAGCAGCGCGCCGCCGTAGCGCAGCACCTGCTTTCTCATGCGACGACCGGCGCCGGTGTCGTGTCCCGCATTGCTGCTTTTGAATTTGTCATCCACTGTCCCGCAGTCGTTGCTCGGTTCGTTCGTGCTGCCGCCGTCCTGCCTGCAGCGCGCCGGTCGGTCTGTTGCTGTCTCGAGCGATGCGTCAATTGATCCTCCTATTGCGCAGCGCATTCCCCGGCGCTGCTGCCGCGCGCCATGCCGGCCACGGCATTTGCCTTGTTCTGGCTGATCGCCGCCGGCATCGTCACCTGCACGCCGGCCTGCGGCGGCACCACGGCCGGCGCCGTGACCAGGTTGCGCACGTAGCCGAATTCGGCGGTATTGACCAGCACCGTGCCGGCAGCATTCTGAAGGGCGATTGACCCCTGTGCAACGTCAACGTACAAACCGTCGTCCGGCGCCTTGCCGTTGATCGTCGGCACGTCGGCGCAATCACCCTGGCAGAACAGCGCGCCAAAATGCGTGCCGCGAATGCCGATGGTGGCCGTCGGCGTCGTATATTTCACCGCGTCCTTGTTGTGTTTGCCGATCAGCCCGGTGACCGCCCGCATGCCGCCTTTGAGCAGGTTCAGCGCGAAGCCATCGTTTTCCGGCTTTGCCTGGTCGTAGAAGAACGATTCGACCTTGACCTGACTGCCCGGGCGCAGCACCACTTCGGTGGCGTCGAGGAACCGGATGCGCGCATAGGTCTCGCGCGCCGTGGCCAGCGTGTCGCCGGGCTGGACCTGGGAGCCCACTGCCAGCACCTTGCTGCTGCCGTCGGCATGGCGGGCGCTCAACAGGCCCGACAGATGGGTGACGGTTGCCACCATTTCTGCAAAGGCCGCCGGCGACAGCAACAGGCAACAGGCGAGGATCAGGATCTTTTTCATGTGGCGTGCCCCGCTTCAGTTGCATACCGGCAGGGCGCGAACGGGCTTGCCGTCCGCGCCGATACCGGGTTTGGTCGTCAGCGAGGTCGCCGCCCGATCGTCGCCAGCCGGGCGGGCAGCGTCACTGTCGCTTTCAATGCCGCCGAAATTGCCGGTCGTGCCACCGACTGTCGGCGCGTCGGCGACATTGGCAACCGATGCGCCCGTGCTGCTGATGGCCGCCAGTGTCAGCACGCCTGCGGCGCCCTGCCCGAGCGGCACGGTCGTGCGCAGCGTTTCCTTGACGGCGGTGTCGACAAAGCCGTTCGGCGCCACTGGCGTTGGCGTTGGCGTTGGCGTTGGCGTTGGTGTTGGTGTTGGTGTTGGTGTTGGTGTTGGTGTTGGTGTTGGTGTTGGTGTTGGTGTTGGTGTTGGTGTTGGTGTTGGTGTTGGTGTTGGTGTTGGTGTTGGTGTTGGTGTTGGTGTTGG